>CAZXJW010000221.1:0-6051 GCA_964641005.1 uncultured Rhodocyclaceae bacterium | reverse complement strand
GCTCGTGCGGGTTTCCCCACTCCTCGTATTCGCCGGTGGTGAGCGGCAGCGTGTCGTCGAGCATGGTGTTGATCACGTCCACGAAGGGCACTTCCATCACCACGGCGCGGAACAGGTCGGGCCGCAGGTTCGCCACCGCTCCCATGAGCAATCCGCCCGCGCTGCCGCCCTCCACCACCAGCCGTGCCGGCTCGGTCCATCCGCCGTCCACGAGATGCTCGGCGCAGGCGATGAAGTCGGTGAAGGTGTTCATCTTGTGCGCCATGCGGCCCTCGTCGTGCCAGCGCTTGCCCATCTCGCCGCCGCCGCGGACGTGCGCCAGCGCGAACACGACCCCGCGGTCGAGCAGCGACAGGCGCGCCGAGCTGAAGGTCACCATCTCGGGATAGCCATAGGCGCCGTAGCCCGACAGGAGCAGCGGCGCCGGGCCGCCTCCGCGCCGGTCGCGCCGCCACACCAGCGACACCGGGATGGCGGTTCCATCGGCGGCCGTCGCGCTCGTGAGGGTCGATTCGTAGCGCGACGCGTCGTAGCCGCCCAGCACCTCCTGCTGCTTGAGCAGCGTTCGCTCGCGGGAGTCCATGTGGTAGTCGTAGACCGAGTCGGGCGTCACGAAGCTCTCGTAGCCGAAGCGGAACACGTCGGTGTCGAACTCGGGATTGCCGGCGCCATAGACGCAGTAGGCCGGCTCGGGGAAGGCGATCTCGTGGGTCTCGTCGTCGGCGAGGCGGGTCACCCGCAGTCGCGGGAATCCGCCGCGCCGCTCGTGCAGCACGCGGTGGCGCGCGAACAGGTCCACCCCCTCGATCATCACGTCCTCGCGGTGCGGCACGAGTTCCTCCCAACGCGCCTCGGCGAAATCGTCCACCGGGGTGCGTGCCAGCCGGAAGTTGCGGCCTCGGTCGTTGGTGACCACGTAGAAGTGACTGCCGTGGTGGTCGAGGTAGTACTCGTGGTCCTGGCGCCTCGGCAGGACGAGCACGAGCGGCCCCTCCGGCCGGTCGGCCGGCACGAAGCGCACCTCCGAGGTGGTGGCGCTGTGCGAGGTGACGAACACGAAGCCGCGCGAGCGCGACAGGTCCACTCCCACGCTGAAACGCGCGTCGGTCTCCTCGTGGACGAGCTCGTGGCGATCGGAGCCCGGCGCGTGCCGCCACACGCGGCTGGCGCGCTTGGTGTCGTCCTCGGTGACGTAGAACAGGGTGGAGCCGTCGGCACTCCAGGCCACCGAGCGCGCGCGCGGCACCTCGGTGGCGAGCATGCGGCCGCTGTCCAGGTCCTTCACCCGCAGCGTGTACTCGCGGAAGCCCGAGTAGTCGGTGGAGAAGGCCAGCAGCCGCCCGTCCGGGGACGGGTCGAAGGCCCCGAGCGAGAAGAACTTCCGGCCTCGGGCGAGCACGTTGCCGTCCAGCAGCACCTGCTCGGGTGCATCCATGCTGCCACGCCGGCGGCAGTGGATGGCGTACTGGCGGCCCTTCACCGTGCGCGCGTAGTACAGCCAGCCACCCTCGCGCACCGGCACGCCCATGTCGGTCTCCTTGATGCGGGCGAGCATCTCGCGGTAGAGCGCGCGCTGCAGCGGCACGCTCGGCTTCATCATCGCGCGCGTGTAGGCGTTCTCGGCCTCGAGATGCGCGATCACCTCCGGATCGTCCTTGCGGCGCAGCCAGTGGTAGTCGTCCACGCGGCGTTCGCCGTGGATCTCGGTCACGTGGGCGCGGCGGGCGGCGGCAGGCGGAAGCGGGGGCACGGGTTTGCGCATGGTCAGAAGAAGGGTCTCGAGATGAGTCGGAAGCCCAGGGTCACCCATTCGGTGCGATCGGGGCCGTTGAGCTGGAAGCCGTAGGTGGAATCGATCTGCACCCGGTCGGGCACGACCCAGAAGCGGAAGCCCACCTGCGAGAAGCGGTCGAAGCCCGTCGCGCCGTAGGCCTCCGTGGCCAGCATGAAGCGCGGCGTGACGTAGATCTCGGCGCCCACGCCGTAGGAGACACCGCGCCGGTTCTCGTCGCGGTTGTCGAGTCCGCCGGCGTTGAGCAGCAGCACCAGCCGGTCGTCGGCGAAGGACTTCGACACCGGCACGTAGAAGTAGTAGTTGCCCCAGAGGTTCTGGCGCAGGTTGATGTCGGCGTGGCGGATGGCGCCCGCCGCGATGCCCCAGCCCCAGCCGTTGGTCTCCAGCGGCCTGAAAAGCGCCTTGCCCTGGAACTGGTAGTCGGCCTGCTCGCGGTTGCCGGACGGCCCCACCAGCACGCCGCCGCCCACCGTCAGCTCCACGCCGAAGGGGTTGCAGGCGGGCAGCGCCCAGAACTCGTGGGAACCCGGATTGTTCTTGAACCAGGACTCCACCTGGCAGGCGCCGCGGTCGACCACGCGGGCATCGTCGACGATGAAGGGTCTTGCGGCAAGCGCACTCCCGGGCAGGCACAGCAGCAGGAAAACCAGGCAGCGTCGCATGGGTCTGAGAGGCAGGGGAGCGCGAGGATACCGCACGCCGTTACCACGCGCGCGTGACGGACACTCCCGCGCCGCGCTAGAATCGCCTGCAGTTTCCCTGCAATTTCAGAGCCCTGGAAGCGATGGAAAAGTACGAATCCGACGTCACGCTGTTCCTGCGCAAGTTCCTCGCCGACAACCCGGAGGTGGTGGAGAAGCAGAAGCTCGCGCGGGCCACGTGGTGGGACAAGCCCTACGACGCCCGGCAGCGCCAGGACTTCGAGGCCGCCCGCGTGCCCAAGAAGCCCTACGAGTACTACAGCGAGAACGAGTAGTCGCGGTCCACACGCGGAACCACGACACGGCCACCGGAGGTCGCCCGAGATGAAACGAACCCTCATTGCCGCCGCGCTGCTGTCCCTGCTCGCCCTGCCCGCCCGGGCGGGTTGGGAGGAGGCGGTGGCCGCATACAACAACGGCGACTACGCCACCGCCGCGCGCGAGTTCCGGCCGTTCGCCGAGCAGGGGCAGGTCACCGCGCAGTACATCCTCGGCTGGATCTACCAGAGCGGCGAAGGCGTGGCCCAGGACCTCGCCGAGGCTGCGAAGTGGTACCGGCGCGCCGCCGACAAGGGCAACGCCGACGCACAGTACGCCCTCGGATCCCTCTACGCCTCCGGTGCCGGCGTGAAACGCGACGACGCCGAGGCCGCCAAGCTGTACCGCAAGGCCGCCGAACAGGGCAAGGCCGGTGCCCAGTACATGCTCGGCTACATGCTCTCCGCCGGCGAGGGCGGCGCGAAGAACGAGGCCGAGGGCCTGGCGTGGTATCGCAAGGCGGCCGAACAGGGGCTGGCCGACGCCCAGTACGCGCTCGGACTCGGGCTCGCCTTCGGCAAGGGTGCCACCCGCGACGAGCAGGAAGCCAACGGCTGGTACCGCAAGGCCGCCGAACAGGGCCACGTGGAAGCCGCCTACCTGCTGGGCTGGAACTACGAGCGCGGCGCCGGGACCATCCCCAGCTACGAGGAGGCCGCGAAGTGGTATCGCCTGGCCGCCGAAAAGGGCAACGTCGAGGCGCAGTTCCACCTCGCCGGCCTCTACCGCGACGGCAAGGGCGTGGCTCGCGACGATGCCCAGGCCATGGCGCTGTTCCGCAAGGCTGCCGAGAAGGACTACCCCTATACCAACGTGGCGGTGGACGAGTACCTCAAGAAGGGCCAGCCCCAGTCGGGCTTCGAACTCGCCGACGCCTGGCTGCTGCGCCATCCGGAGGACGTGCAGCTGCTGCTGGTGGTGAGTTTCGCCGCCATCAACGAGGCGCGCGCCGACCCGGCCAAGTTCGGTGCCGCCGCGCGCCGCTACGGCAACGCCACGCTGGCGCTCATCGAGGGCGGCAGACGGCCGACCGCCATGGCCGACGCGGAGTGGGCCGAGTACCGCGACCGCTGGCAACCCCAGCTCCAGCTGCAGCTGGGCACGCTCGCTTCGAAGGCGGGCGATCTCGACGAGGCCCGCTCGCGCTTCGAGAAGGCGACGAAGCTCAATCCCAAGGACGCCTACGCCTGGTACCTGCTGGGCCAGACCTGCTTCGCCGAATACGAGAAGCTCAACGCCGCCAGCAAGAGCCTGGAAGGCAGCGCCAAGAGCGAGGCCGTGGCGAAGGCCTTCGGGAAGCTCGACCAGGTGATCGAGTCCTACGCGCGCACCGTGGCGCTGTCCGAGGGCAAGGACGCCCTCAAGGACCTTTACGCGCCGGTGCTGAAGGACCTCACCAACATCTACGATTTCCGCAACGGCTCCAAGGCCGGACTAGACCAGCTGATCGCGAAGTATCGCTCCTAGGCCCGCTCAGGGCTTGCGGCGCACGTCCTTCGCATCGGTCCTGGCGGGGGCCGGCTTCGCCGTCGGCGAAGGCTTCGCCGGCGGAGCGGACTTCGCGGCCGCCTCCGCGGGCTTGGCTGCAGCCTCGGCGGGTTTCGCAGCCGGGGGCTTCGGCGGCTGAGAGGATCCCGCGGGTCGGGCGGGTGCGGCTTCGTCGCCGGCCGTGCGCCCCGCGCCGGGCGCCTCGATCTCCACGTCGATGGCGAAGATCGCCTCGCGGCCCGGGAATCGGCCGCATTCCAGCCGCATCGTGCCCTCCGGCCCCTTCCAGCTTCGCACCCGCCACTCGAGCCCCTCGTCGTTGCGGGAAACGAAGCCGGTGGGCTGGCCGTAGCGGGCCACGAGCGCATCGAGCACGCCGCGGCAGCCGGGGAAGCGCCGCTCGATGGCCTCGGGCGTGAAGCCCTTGCTGTCGCGCTCGAGCCCAAGGGTCATGCGCACGGTGCGTCCCTGCTCGAGGGTGAGCGCCACGGAGGTGACCTCCGCTCGCGTGTCCTCGGGCGCGAGGCGCACCACGTAGCGGCCATCGCCGGAGCGCACGGCATCGTCGAAACGCCCCTCCTCGTCCTCGGGAACCAGGATGCTGCCGCTGGAGCGCTGCCAGAACTCGTGGGCCGAGGCGGGAAACAGGTCACGCAGCCGGCCGGCCTCGGTCTCCAGCGCCAGGCCGCCGTAGTCGAAGGCCCCTGCCGGCGCGGCGGCCAGCAGCAGGACCAGGGGAAGGATCGGGCGCGGGAACATCGGGGTACGCAGGAGGTGGGGGACGGACGGACTATAAACTGTCGGCATGTGCGGCCGGTATGCCCTCGACGAGAACCCCCAGGCCCTGGTGACGCGCTTCGGCCTGCTCGCGGCGCCCGCGGTGCAGCCGCGCTGGAACATCGCACCGGGCACGCTCGTCCTGGCGATCCGCGCCGGCACGCAGGGGCGGGTGTCGCAGCCCATGATCTGGGGCCTGGAGCCGCCGTGGGCGCGGCGCGAAGGCGGATTCGCGAAGCCCATCAACGCTCGCGCCGAGACCCTGGCCCAGCGGCCGATGTTCCGCAGCGCCCTGCGCCGCCATCGCTGCATCCTGCCCGCCTCGGGTTTCTACGAATGGCAGGCCCGCCCGTCCGCGGCCGGCGCGAAGGCCCGCAAGCAGCCCTGGTACGTGCACCCCGCGGGGGGCGGCGTGTTCGCCTTCGCGGGGCTGTACGAGCCCGGCACGAAGGAATCCCCGTCCAGCTGCTGCATCGTGACCACGGCTGCCAACGACGCCATGGCGCCGGTGCACGACCGCATGCCCGTGATCCTCGATGACGCGGGCGTGGCGCGCTGGCTCGATCCCGCATTCGATCCGGCCGTCCCGCCGGTCCTGCTGCGGCCCTGTCCATCGCAATGGCTCGCCCTGCACGCGGTGGGGACGGACGTGAACGCCGTGCGCCACGACGGGCCGGAACTGGTCCGCCCGGTGGATCCCGAGGCGTAAACTCGACCCTCCCGCCAACGCACTCCCGGAGTTTCCCGCCATGCCCGGCCCGGCCCAAGGCACTGTCATCGACTACTACCTGACGCCCGTGTCCCCCTGGACCCACCTGGGCCACGCGCGCATCCGCCGGATCGCGGCGCTGGCCGGCGCCCGGCTGGTGCCCAGGGCCGTGGACTTCGGCAAGGTGTTCTCCGTGTCCGGCGGCCTGCCCCTCAAGCAGCGCTCGCCGCAGCGCCAGGCCTACCGGCTGCAGGAGCTGGAGC
>CAZXJW010000220.1:0-6092 GCA_964641005.1 uncultured Rhodocyclaceae bacterium | reverse complement strand
GAACTCCGCCGACATACGCATGGTCGTGGACGCTCTGGATCTCTGCTACACCAAGTCGCACGTGGACACCTTCGTGCTGATCACCGGCGACTCGGACTTCTCGCCGCTGGTGTCCAAGCTGCGCGAGAACAACAAGACGGTGATCGGGGTGGGCGTGAAGAAGTCCACCTCCGATCTCCTGATCGCCAACTGCGACGAGTTCATCTACTACGACGACCTGGTGCGCGAGAAGCCGAAGAAGCAGTCGGCGGCGAAGAAGCGCGGCAGCGGCAGCAGCGGCGGCCGCGGCGGCGCGAAGAACGGCGTGGCCATGCCCCAGCCCGAGGCCTCGGCCGAGCCGCCGGAGCCCGCGGACGCCCCCGAGGGCGCCGAGGCCGAGTCCGCGCCGCGCACCGAGGAGGAACGCCGCCAGGAGGCCATCGACCTGGTGATGGAGACCATCGAGGCGCTCACCGACGAGCGCGGCGCCGGCGACAAGGTGTGGGGCTCGATGGTGAAGCAGGCGCTGAAGCGCCGCCGGCCGGGATTCAACGAGAGCTACTACGGCTTCCAGTCGTTCTCGCGGCTGCTCGAGGAAGCCGCCGCGCGCGGGCTGCTGGAACTCGAACCGGACGAGAAGTCCGGCGGCGTGATCATCAAGAGCTTCAATCCGGACTGGTAGTCACGAGGCCGCCCGGCCCGCAGGGTGTGCAGCCTCCCGTCAGCGATCCAGCGGCTCGTCGGCGAGGGAGGCCGGGTCCTCGAGCGGCTCGAGGTGGGTGATGACCCACGCCCGCGGCACCGCCGCACGGATGTCGGCCTCGAGCGACTCCACCAGGTCGTGTCCGCGCTGCACCGACCACGCCCCCGGCACCAGCACGTGCACCGAGACGAAGGCGCGTCCGGCGGATTCGCGGGTACGCAGCGCGTGGAAGCCGATGCGGTGCTCCGACTCGTAGCGCGCCAGGACGGCGCGCAGCGCCTCGCGATGCGGTGCGGACACGGAACGGTCGAGCAGCCCGCCGAAGGAGCGGCGCATCAGGCGGAACCCGGTCCACAGGATGTTCACGGCCACCGCCATGGCGATGAGCGGATCCAGCCGCTGCCAGCCCGTGAGCGCCACGGCGCCCACGCCCACGATGACGCCCGCGGAAGTCCACACGTCGGTGAGCAGGTGATGGGCGTCGGCCTCCAGGGTGATGGAGCCGCGCCGGCGGCCCACCCGCATCAGGACCACGGCCACGGCCAGGTTCACCGCGGAGGCCGCCACGGACACCGCGAGGCCGATGCCCACACGCTCGATGGGTGCCGGCGTGATCAGCCGCTCCATGGCAGTCCAGACGATGGCGAGCGCCGCCAGCACGATGAGTCCGCCCTCGAATCCGCTGGAGAAGTACTCCGCCTTGCCGTAGCCGAAGGCGTACTCCTCGTCGGGCGGACGCTCGGCCAGGTGGAGCATCCACAGCGCCACCAGCGCTGCGGCGAGATTCACGAACGACTCGATGGCGTCCGAGAGCAGCCCCACCGAGCCGGTGAGCCACCAGGCCGCGCCCTTGAGCCCGATGGTGGCGATGGCTGCCGCGATGGACAGCCAGGCGTAGCGCGTGAGGCTCGTCTGCGCTTCGCTCACCCCGCCCGCCTCACGCCAGCGTCCAGCCCACCGTGCCCCCGGCGCGCAGCGGCACCAGCGCGTGAGCACCATAGGCGAGTTCCGCCGGCACGCGCCACTCGCGCTTCTCCAGCACCACGCGCTCGCCGTTGACCGGCAGCCCGTAGAACGCGGGCCCGTGGCGGCTCGCGAAGCCCTCCAGCCGGTCCAGCGCGCCCTCGGCCTCGAACACCTCCGCGTACAGCTCGATGCCCGCATGGGCCGTGTACATGCCCGCGCAGCCGCAGTCGGCCTCCTTGGTGTGCTTCGCGTGCGGCGCGCTGTCGGTACCGAGGAAGAACCTGGCGCTGCCGGAGGTGGCCGAGGCCACCAGCGCACGGCGATGCTCCTCGCGCTTGAGCACCGGCAGGCAGTAGTGGTGCGGGCGTATGCCACCCTGGAACAGGGCATTGCGGTTCATGAGCAGGTGGTGCGCGGTGATGGTGGCCGCCACGTTGGGACCCGAGCCGCGCACGAAGGCAGCGGCCTCCGCCGTGGTGATGTGCTCGAAGACCACCCTGAGCCCCGGAAGCCGCTGCAGAAGTGGATCGAGCACGCGGTCGATGAACACCTTCTCGCGATCGAACACGTCCACGCCCGCATCGGTCACCTCGCCGTGGATCAGAAGCGGCATGCCGCACTCCGCCATGGCCTCGAGGGCCGGCGTGCAGCGCGCCACGTCGGTGACGCCGGAATCGGAGTTGGTGGTGGCGCCGGCCGGATAGAGCTTGATGCCGTGCACGAAGCCGCTGGCGCGCGCGGCTCGCACCTCCTCGGGGGGCGTGTTGTCGGTGAGGTAGAGCGTCATCAGCGGCTCGAAGGCCAGCCCGGCGGGCAGCGCGGCGAGGATGCGGCCGCGGTATGCCCGTGCCGCCTGCACCGTCGTGACGGGCGGCTTGAGGTTGGGCATGACGATGGCGCGGGCGAAGCGCCGCGCCGTGTCAGGCAGCACGGCCGCCATCTCGGCGCCGTCGCGCAGGTGCAGGTGCCAGTCATCGGGCTTGATCAGGGTGATGCGGTCCAAGCGGGTTCTCCGTGGGTGCGTCTGTCAGGATTCCGCGCGGGCGCCCAGCGCAAGCGCCTGCCGGTAGAGTTCGTCGCGCGGGGCGCGGGTGGTGCGCGCCGCCAGCCGCGCGGCGCGCGAGGCCGGCAGTTCCTCCAGCAGCAGCGCGAGCAGCTTCAGTGCGGCGGCATCGATGGCGACGCCTCCTGCCTGCGGCGCGGGATGGAGCACGACCACGAACTCGCCGCGCTCGCGATTGGCATCGCCGTCGAGCCACGCCAGCGCCTCGCCGAGCATGCATTCGTGGATCTCCTCGAAGCGCTTGGTGAGCTCGCGCAGCACCAGCACGCGACGCCCGGCGCCCAGGACCTCCGCCATCGCCGCGAGCGACTCGCGAATGCGGTGCGGCGCCTCGTAGAGCACCACCGGCACGGTCGAGGCCGCCAGCGCCTCCAGGGCACGGCGGCGCGCCTGCGTCTTCGTCGGCAGGAAACCGGCGAAGCCGAAGCCGGTGTCCTCGAGGCCCGCAACCGAGAGCGCGCACGTCACGGCGCTCGCGCCCGGCACCGGCACCACCCGGAATCCCGCCGCGCGCGCCTCGTGCACCAGCACCCCACCCGGATCGCTGATGCCCGGCGTGCCGGCATCGGTGACCAGGGCCACGGAGCGGCCTTCGCGCAGCAGCTGCGTGACGCGGGCGGCGGCGGCGCGCGCATTGTGCTCGTGGGCTGGAATCACGCGCGTGGTGATGCCGAAGGCGTCGAGAAGCACGCGCGAGTGCCGCGTGTCCTCGGCCGCCACCACGTCCACCACGCGCAGCAGGTCGAGCGCACGAAGCGTGAGATCGCGCAGGTTACCGATGGGGGTGGCCACCACATATAATGTCGAGGCCTCCGCGGATGAAGGTTCCGAATGCAACACCGCCCGCTCGCCGTCCGCCTTCTCGCCCTCGTTGACCCGGTCCTGCGCCCGTTCGCGGCGCTGGTCGTGGCCGCGTGCCTACTATACGTGGCCGCGTCCACGGGCGTCACGGGATCCGCCTTTGCCCAGGACGAGCAGGCGCCGCCCGCCGCCAGCGGCGCAGCGCCCGGCCAGGCGCCGGCGCCCCAGGCACCGCAGGGAAGCGTCCCGGCCGGTTCGCCGCCGTCGCCAGCCGCCCAACCCGCGCCGCCCGCCGCCACCGGGCCCGCGCAGCCGGCCGTCATCGACAAGCCCCACGTGGCGCTCATCCTGCCGCTCAAGTCGGCCGGGCTCGGACGGCTGGCCGAGGCCGTGCGCATGGGGGTGGCCACGGCGGCGGGCGCCGACCGCTCGGACGCCCTGCCGCTCATCACCTACCCCACGGGCGACGACGCGAAGGAACTGGTGGAGACCTTCGACCGCGCCATCCGGCAGGGCGCCCGGCTGGTGATCGGTCCGCTCGCGAAGCCCGCGGTGCATGCCATCGCCCGCAGCAACGCCGTCACGGTGCCGACGCTCGCGCTCACCGTTCCCGACACCGACGTGCTGCTGCCCGACAACATGTACGCCTTCGGCGTGCAGCTCGAGTCCGAGGCGCGCCAGATCGCCCGGCTGGCCCAGTCCCAGGGCCGGCGCAGGGCGGTGATCATCGGCCTCGACACCCCGCTGTCGAAGCGCGTGTCCCAGACGTTTGCCGAGGAGTGGACCCGCACCGGCCGGCTCATCGTCGACCAGTTCCTGTTCACCAACGACCAGGCACAGCTCCGGAAGATCCGCGACGGCATCACGCTGGGCAACGCGGACATGATCTTCTTCGCCCTGGACGCCCAGCGCGCTCGCCAGGTCCGTCCATACCTCGGCAAGGTCCTGCCCACCTACTCCACCTCCCAGTCCTACGCACCCACCAACGACGTGGTGGGCCAGCACGACCTGAACGGCCTGGTGTTCGTGGACATGCCCTGGATCCTCATGCCAGACCACCCGGCCGTCATCACCTATCCGCGCCCGCAGGGCGTGTTCTCGGCCACCGACCAGGACCGCTTCTACGCCCTGGGCATCGACGCGTGGCGGCTGGGCCAGAGCCTGCTCGAGAACGGCTTCAACGACGCGGGCACGCTCGATGGCGTCACGGGCTACATCACGCCAGGATCGGGACGCCAGTTCCGCCGCGAGGCCGTGGCCGCGCAGTTCGTCCAGGGCCAGCCGCGGCTGATCAATCCCGTCAGCGGCCGGTGAGGGCCCGAGGCGCCGCAGCCGAAGCCGCCGCGGCCGCCTTCCTCGAGGCGCGCGGACTGCGCATCCTCGACCGCAACTTCCACACGCGCATGGGCGAGATCGACCTCGTGGCCGAGCACGATGGCACGCTGGTGTTCGTGGAAGTGCGCATGCGGACCAGCGAACGCTTCGGTGGCGCCGCGGGCAGCATCACGGCGGCCAAGCAGCGGCGCATCGTGACCGCGGCGCGGCTCTACATGGCACGCCTCCAGTCCGAACCAGCCTGCCGCTTCGACGCGGTGCTGGTGGATGGCGAGGGCGCCATGCGCTGGATCCGGGGCGCCTTCGAAGCCTGAACCCGGCGCCGCAGCCGCTGTCCCACGCGGGTCCGCGACGGGGTGCGTGCGATAATCCGCCCCCCGCCGATCCCGCCATCCCAACGGACCCGACGCCATGGACCTGATCAGCCGAATCCAGCA
The DNA here is from genome assembly GCA_964641005.1 of uncultured Rhodocyclaceae bacterium. Lineage (GTDB taxonomy): Bacteria > Pseudomonadota > Gammaproteobacteria > Burkholderiales. Next base: position 808 of record CAZXJW010000220.1, on the reverse strand, counting down.
GCACTTCTCGGACAGCGCCCAGCTCAAGCTGAACGCCGTGGACACCCTTGCCGCGCCGCTGAAGCTCGCCGCGGAGAAGATGGTCCAGTGCCTCATGAACGACGGCAAGATCCTGGCTTGCGGCAACGGCGGCTCCGCGGCCGACGCCCAGCACTTCGCCGCCGAGCTGCTCAACCGCTTCGAGATGGAACGCCCGGGCCTGGCCGGGATGGCGCTCACCACCGACACTTCCACGCTAACCTCCATCGCCAACGACTACGACTACGTGCAGGTGTTCTCCAAGCAGGTGCGCGCGCTCGGGCGCCCGGGCGACGTGCTGCTCGCCATCTCCACCAGCGGCAACTCGCCCAACGTGATGGCCGCCATCGAGGCCGCCCACGAGAAGCAGATGACGGTGGTGGCGCTCACCGGCAAGAGCGGCGGGAAGATGGGGTCCATGCTGTCTGCCGACGACGTGCACCTCAACGTGCCCTCACCCGTCACCGCGCGCATCCAGGAAGTCCACATCCTCTGCCTGCACTGCCTGTGCGACGCCATCGACGTGCAGCTGCTGGGGGTCGAATGAAATCCGCGGCAGCCCTCTTCCTTTCGCTCGCCGCGCTGCTGTCCTCGCTGCAGGGCTGCGTCCCCGTGGTGGCCGGCGCCGCGGTCGGCACCGGCGTGCTGATCGCCGAGGACCGCCGCTCCAGCGGCACCTACCTCGACGACCAGGGCATCGAACTCAAGGCCGGCGGGCGCGTCTCCGAGAAGCAGCCCGCGGCGCACGTGAACGTCACCAGCTTCAACCGCGTGGTGCTGCTCACCGGCG
>CAZXJW010000219.1:0-6093 GCA_964641005.1 uncultured Rhodocyclaceae bacterium | reverse complement strand
CTGCTGCACGCGCGTCCCCACCGGCAGCACCAGCCGGCCGCCGGGCGACAGCTGCAGGGCGAGGTCGGCGGGCACTTCGGGCGCGGCCGCGGCCATCACGATCAGGTCGAAGGGCGCGATCTCGGGCAGCCCGAGGCTGCCATCGGCGTGCTTGATGCGCACGTTGGTCACGCGCACCTCGCGAAGGGCGCGACGTGCCTTCGCGATCAGCGGCGAGATCCGCTCCACCGAGTGCACCTCGCGGGCAAGGCGCGAGAGGATCGCGGCCTGGTAACCGCAGCCGGTGCCGATCTCGAGGGCGCGATCCACCGTTCGACCGGCCCGCCCGAGCTCGAGCATTCGGCCCACGGTGGACGGCGCGGAGATGGTCTGGCCGAAGCCGATGGGCAGGGAGATGTCCTCGTAGGCTCGGCTCGCGAGCGCCTCGTCCACGAACAGGTGGCGCGGCACCTCCGCGAGCGCGGCGAGCACGGCTTCGTCGCGCACGCCGGCGCCGCGAAGGCGCTCGACCATGCGCAGCCGGGTGCGCTGCGAGGTCATGCCGATGCCGGTGTGTCGCGAATCCACCGGAAGCGTCCCCGCCCGTCGCTCAGTCGCCGACCCAGGCGCGCAACGCGTCGAGCTGCGCGAAGCGCGTGAGGTCCATCTGCAGCGGAGTGACCGACACGCGGCCCTGGGCGACCGCGTGGAAGTCGGTCCCCGGGCCCGCGTCGGCCGCATCGCCCGCCGCTCCCACCCAGTAGACCGTGTCGCCACGCGGGTTCTGCGAACGGATCACCGGCTCGGCCTTGTGGCGCTTGCCCAGTCGCGTGACCTCGATGCCGCCGATGCGCGCGGTGGGCAGGTCGGGCACGTTCACGTTGAGCAGCACCGGCTCGGGAAACCCGCCGCGCTCGAAGCGCCGCACGAGGTCGGCGGCCACGGCAGCGGCCGCCTCGAAGTTCCCGTGGGCGCGCCCGGAAAGCGATACCGCGATGGCAGGAATGCCCAGCAGGAAGCCCTCGGTCGCCGCCGCTACGGTTCCCGAATAGATGGTGTCGTCGCCCATGTTGGCACCGTGGTTCACGCCCGAGACGACGATGTCGGGCAGGCGCTCGAGCAGGCCGGTGACGGCAAGGTGCACGCAGTCGGTGGGGGTGCCGTTCACGTAGCGGAAACCCTGCGCCGAGGTGCGCACGGACAGCGGGCGGTCGAGGGTGAGGGAATTGCTGGCCCCGCTGCGATCGCGTTCGGGGGCCACCACGGTCACCTCGCCCAAGGGCAGCATCGCCGCGTGCAGTGCGGCGAGGCCCGGCGCGAAGTAGCCGTCATCGTTGCTGAGCAGGATGCGCATGCGGGCGGTGCCGAGGGCCGTGTCGGAAGTCGACGCCCACGGCCGGAGGACTGCGGCGTGTTGCCGGCATCGTCGGTCGAGTGGACACCGGTGATGTCTGGTCGGGGCGAGAGGATTTGAACCTCCGACCACCTGCACCCCATGCAGGTACGCTACCAGGCTGCGCTACGCCCCGAAGGCGCGGATTATAGCCGCGCGGCGAAGCACCGCACAACGCGAACCGCGCCCTCAGATGCGCAGCAGTTCGAGCACTGCCTCGATCTCGCGGCGCAGGGCGGGAAGCTCGGGCCCGGCATCGGCTGCGGGCTCCTCGAAGCTCTGGTCGAGGCGGTGGCGCGCGCCGCTGATGGTGAAGCCCTGCTCGTAGAGCAGCTCGCGGATGCGCCGGATCAGCAGGACCTCGTGATGCTGGTAGTAGCGCCGGTTGCCGCGGCGCTTCACGGGCTTGAGCTGGGTGAACTCCTGCTCCCAGTAGCGCAGCACGTGCGGCTTCACGCCGCACAGCTCGCTCACCTCGCCGATCGTGAAGTACCGCTTCGCGGGGATCGGCGGCAGGACGGCCTTACTGCTGCTGCTCGCCGTTTCCATGGTAATGCTGCTCGACCATGGCCTTGAGCTTCTGGCTGGCGTGGAAAGTGACCACGCGCCGGGCCGTGATGGGGATTTCCTCGCCGGTCTTGGGATTCCGGCCGGGACGCTGCGGCTTGTCGCGCAGCTGGAAGTTGCCGAAGCCGGAGAGCTTGACGCCCTCGCCATTCTCGAGGGCGATCCGGACCTCCTCGAAAAAGGTCTCCACCATGTCCTTCGCTTCGCGCTTGTTGAGCCCGACTTTCTCGAACAGAAGGTCGGCGAGTTCCGCCTTGGTCAGGGTCATGGAAGCCTCTTACTGCCGCAGCCGGGCGCCGAAGCGATCCCGGAGGATAGAAACTGCCAAAGCGATAGTTTCATCCACTTCGGCGTCGGTGAGAGTCTTTTGAGTATCTTGCAATAACACACGGAAAGCAAGACTTTTTTTCCCTTCGTCCACCCCTTTTCCGCGGTACACGTCGAAGAGTTCGACCTCTTCGACACGAGGGGGCAGACCGCTCCTGAGAGCAGCAAGGATGGTGCCCGCCGTCACGGATTCGTCAACGACCACGGCCAGGTCGCGGCGCACCGCGGGGAACCGGGAGAGCTCCCCTGCCACCCGCCGCGTGACACGCTGGCAGGCCTCAGCCTCCACCTCGAACAGCACCACCGGGTTCGGCAACTCGAAGGCGCGCTGCCAGCGCGGGTGGAGTTCGCCGAGCCAGCCCGCGGGCTCGCCGTCGACGAGCACGCGCCCGGACCGCCCGGGATGCAGCGCGGGATGCGCCTGCGCCTCCACCGTGACCATGGCGGGCGCCAGAAGCGCCTCCAGGTCCCCCTTGAGGTCATGGACATCCACGGGCCTGCCGGGCTCGCCCCACTGCTCGGGGACCGCGGTGCCGAAGGCCGCCGCGGCCACGCGCACGGGCTGGCGCACGCCGGCCACCTCGAGGTCGCCGGCCGGTGCCGCGGGGTCGCGCAGGAACACGCGCCCGATCTCGAACACGCGCACGCGAGCGAGCTTGCGGTTGGCGTTGTGACGGACGTTGGCCAGCAGCCCGCCGAACAGCGTGGTGCGCATCACGGCGAGGTGGGAGGCGATGGGGTTGCGGACGGCGATGGGCGCGAACTCGCCGGCAAGGTCGCGCTCCCAGGCCGCGTCCACGAAACTGAAGTTCACGACCTCGTGGAAGTCGAGCGCGGCGAGTCGGTCACGCACCTCGTGCAGGCTGCGCGCGCCCTCGGGCTCCGGCAGCATGGCGGCGCGCGCCACGGGAGGCATTGCCGGGATGTTCTCGAAGCCGTGGCTGCGTGCGACCTCCTCGATCAGGTCTTCCTCGATGGCGATGTCGAAGCGCCAGGACGGCGGCGTCACCACGAAGGCGTCGCCGTCCGGGCCGGAGTCCAGGCGCGCGGGCAGGCCCAGGCGCTCGAAGGCAGCGGCCATTTCACGCTCGGCGATGGCCACCCCGATCACGCGCCGTGCGCGGTTCACGCGCATGCGCACGGCGGTGCGCACGGGCAGCTTCGCCACGTGGTCCACCACGGGACCCGGCTCGCCGCCACAGATGTCCACGACCAGCCGCGTGGCGCGTTCGATACCGGCCACGTTGTTGTCGAAGTCCACCCCGCGCTCGAAGCGGTGCGAGGCATCCGATGACAAACCCAGGCGCCGCGCGCGCCCGGCGATGGCGGCCGGATGGAAGAAGGCCGCCTCGAGGAACACGTTGCGCGTGGCTGCTGTGGCCTTGGTGGAGTTGCCGCCCATGATGCCCGCCAGCCCGATGGGACCACTGTCATCCGTGATCAGCAGCATGTCCGGCTGGAGGGTGACGACCTGCTCGTTGAGCATCTCGAGGGATTCGCCCTCGCGTGCGAAGCGCACGTCGATGGGTCCACGCAGGCGGTCGAGATCGTAGACGTGCAGGGGCCGCCCCAGCTCGAGCATCACGTAGTTGGTGACGTCCACGAGCGCCGAGATGCTGCGCTGCCCGGCGCGCTCCAGGCGCTCGCGCATCCATGCCGGCGTGGGCGCGTCCGGATTCACGCCCCGGATCACCCGCCCGGTGAAGCGGCCGCAGCCCTCCGGCGCCGATATGCGCACGGGGTGGACCCCTGTGCCGGCCGCGGGCACCGGTGCAACGGGCGGCGGCTGCAGCCGGGCTCCCGTGATGGCGGCCACTTCCCGGGCCACCCCGAGCAGCGACAGGCAGTCGGCGCGATTCGGCGTGAGCTTGAGCACCATCACCTGGTCGTCCAGCCCGAGCGCCTGCTCGAGGGGCATTCCCACCAGCGCCGACTCGTCGAGCACCAGCAATCCGCCATGGTCGTCGGACAGGCCGAGTTCGCGCGCCGAGCAAAGCATGCCCTCGCTCTGCACGCCGCGCATGGCGGCGCGGCGGATCACCACCGGCGTGCCGCCCTCGCTCGCGGGCAGCTCCGCACCCGGCAGGGCCACTGGCGCCTTCATGCCCACGCTCACGTTGGGTGCGCCACACACGATGGAAAGCGGCGCGCCCTGCCCGGCGTCCACGGTGCACACCTTGAGGCGGTCGGCATCGGGATGGGGCGCCACCGCGCTCACACGCCCGACCACCACGCCCCGAAGCGGCGGCGCCACGGGGCGGATCTCCTCCACCTCCAGGCCCGCCATGGTGAGCCGATGCGCCAGGTCCTCGAGGGGCAGCCCGGTCTCCACGAGGGAGCGCAGCCAGCGTTCGCCGAATTGCATGCCCGGCCTCCCTCAGGCGAACTGGCGCAGGAAGCGCAGGTCGCCGTCGAAGAACAGTCGCAGGTCGTCGATGCCGTAGCGCAGCATGGTCAGGCGCTCCAGGCCGGAGCCGAAGGCGAAGCCGATGTGGCGCTCCGGATCGAGCCCGTAGTTGCGCACCACCGAGGGATGAACCTGGCCGGAGCCGGAGATCTCCAGCCAGCGTCCGGCGAGCGGACCGCTGCCGAACTTCATGTCGATCTCGGCGGACGGCTCGGTGAACGGGAAGTAGGACGGACGGAAGCGCACCTCGAGCCGGTCGGTCTCGAAGAAGCGGTGCAGGAAGTCGGTATAGACACCCTTGAGATCGGCGAAGCTCACGTCCTCGCCGATCCACAGCCCCTCCACCTGGTGGAACATGGGCGAGTGGGTGGCATCGCTGTCCACCCGGTACGTGCGACCGGGCGCGATGACCTTGATGGGCGGCCGGTGCATGCGCGCATAGCGCACCTGCATGGGACTGGTGTGGGTGCGAAGGAGCAGCGGGAGCCCCTCGCTGTCCTCCCCTTCCACGTAGAAGGTGTCCTGCATGGACCGGGCGGGGTGGTCGAGGGGGTTGTTGAGGGCGGTGAAGTTGTGCCAGTCGGTCTCGATCTCGGGTCCGTCGGCCACGTCGAAGCCGATGGAACGGAAGATCGACTCGATGCGCCGCCAGGTGAGCATCACCGGATGGATGCTGCCCCGCCCCCGACCGCGACCGGGCAGCGTCATGTCCAGGGCCTCTTCGCGCAGGCGCGCCTCGAGCAGCGCCTCGGCGATGGCCTCGCGGCGGGCCGCCAGCAACGCCTCCACCTCCGCCTTGGCGGCGTTGATGCGAGCACCGGCCTCGCGCCGCGCCTCCGGGTCGAGCCGACCGAGCCCCTTGAGCAGTTCCGGGATCACGCCGGACTTCCCAAGGAAGCGCGCCTTCACCTGCTCCAGCGCCGGCGCCTCGCTGACCGCCTCGAAGGCGCCGCGTGCCTCGGCGACGATCGCTTCCAGATCCTGGCTCATGTCTCCACCGACGTCCAGACCCCAAAAAAAAGGAGGCGCGAGGCCTCCTTTTCCGTCCTTGCCCGCAACCCTAGCGACCCAGGGCAGCCCTGGCCTGCTGGGCGAGCTGCTCGAAGGCCGGCCGCTCGAAGACGGCCAGGTCGGCGAGCACCTTGCGGTCCACCTCGATGGCGGCCTTGCGCAGGCCGTTCATGAAGGTGCTGTAGGTGAGGCCCAGCTCGCGCGCCGCCGCGTTGATGCGCGCGATCCACAGGGCGCGGAAATCGCGCTTGCGGTTGCGGCGGTCGCGGTAGGCGTACTGGCCGGCACGCATCACCGCCTGCTTGGCGATGCGGTAGACGTTCTTGCGACGGCCGCGGTAACCCTTGGCCTGGTCGAGGACCTTCTTGTGGCGCGCGCGCGCCGTTACTCCACGCTTGACTCTCGGCAT
>CAZXJW010000218.1:0-6134 GCA_964641005.1 uncultured Rhodocyclaceae bacterium | reverse complement strand
TGGTGTCGGCCAGGGTGAGCGAGATGTCGAAGTCGGTGCGGCCGTCCTGCCAGCCGCTCTTGGCGAAGAAGTTCTTCACGTCCGAGGGCGAGTAGTCGCGCCAGCCGTCCTCCTTGAACCAGTTGCCGGCGATGTAGAAGTCCTTGTTGCCGCTGTAGCCGCCGTGCTCGAACTTGCCGTTCATCCGGCCCCAGCTGCCACTGGAGAGCTCGAAGGCGGTGTTGGGGAACTGGAAGCCGCTCTTGGTGCGCAGCGACAGCGCGCCGCCCAGGGTGTTCAGGCCGAACAGCGGGTTGGAGCCGGGGATCACGTTCATGGTGCTGATCGCGTCCATGGGCACCAGCGCCCAGTTCACCACGTCGCCGAAGGGCTCGTTGATGCGCACGCCGTCCTGGAACACCGACAGGCCCTGGGGCAGGCCCAGCAGCGGCGAGGCGGTGAAGCCGCGGTAGTTCACGTCGGGCTGGAAGGGGTTGCCCTGGACGTCGTTCACGTTCACCGAGGGCAGCATGGTGGTCATGAGGTCGGGCAGGCTGATGGCCTGCTGCTGCTGGACGTCCTTCGCGGTGACCGACTGCACGTTGCCCGGGATCTTGTTCAGGGGCACGCCCACGCCGGGCAGCGGGGTGACGCCGATGATCTTGACCGTGGGGGCCTCGAGCACCGAGGCGCGGTCGTCGTCGGCCGCGGCGGCGGGGGCGAAGGCGGCGGCCAGCGCAAGCGCGAGGACGCCGAGGGGCAGCGGGGCAGGGGTGAAGCGCATGGGGGACCTCCCGGGTCGATGTCGTTGCAGCGCTCGAGGGCTGCATTCCTCTTGGGGTGCGAAAGGGTATGCGGTCCGGCGGCCGGGAAACGAAAGCCGGACTCCCGGATCTGTCCGGGAATTATTCCCGGGCGTGGGGGCGATCGCGGGGCGGGAGGGCCGTGACCGGGAGGTTTTCCCGGGAGCGGCGCGGAATCACGCGCCCTTGAGGGGCCGAGCCGATATTGGGTATAAGCCTCGAGCGGCCCCCGGCAGAGGGGCCTTTCTTCCCTGAGAGGGCCCCGGCCCATGCACGCGCCTACCCTGACTTCCGGCGATGCCGCCCTCGCCGGCACGCCATCCCGCGAAAGCCGCCGGCCCCTGGGCCAGGCGCGCCGCGACCTCGCGCTCGTGGCGGCCATCACCCTGGGAACCTTCCTGCTCGGCTCCTGGCTCGAGCTCTCCGAGGGCTTCGCCACCCGCATGCGGGCCCTGGAGAGCTGGCAGGTGGACGAGCTGCCGCTCGCCCTGGTGGCCATGCTGGCCGGCCTGACCTGGTATTCCTGGCGCCGCCACCGCCAGGCGGCCGCCGAGATGCGCCTGCGCCTGCAGGCCCAGGACCGGCTCGCGGCCACGCTGGCCGAGAACCGCCTGCTGGTCCAGCGCAGCATCCAGGTGCAGGAGGACGAGCGCCGCAACATCGCCCGCGAGCTGCACGACGAGATGGGGCAGTGGCTGAACGCGCTCAAGCTCGACGCCGTGGCGCTGCGCGACCGCGCCGACCTGCCCGAGGACGCGCGTGCCCTCTCGCGCGCCATCATCGAGGTCACCAACCACGTCTACGAAGTGGCGCGCAGCCTGATGCGGCGCCTGCGCCCGGTGGCCCTGGACGAGCTGGGCCTGCCCTCGGCCGTGCAGTACCTGGTGGACCAGTGGCGCCGCCGCCATCCGGAAGTGCGCTGCAGCTTCGAGACCGACGGCAGCACCGACGGGCTGGGCGAGATCCTCAACATCACCGTCTACCGCTTCGTCCAGGAATGCCTCACCAACGTCACCAAGCACGCCCAGGCGCGCGAGGTGCGCATCGAGCTTCGCCACCTGGCGGGCGAGGGCCGGGTGAGCGTGTCCGTGGAGGACGACGGCCGCGGCCTGCCCTCGGGCGGCGAACCGCGCCTGGGCATGGGGCTGCTGGGCCTGCGCGAGCGCGTGGAGATCCTGCGCGGCGGCTTCAGGCTCGACCGCGGCACCCGTGGCGGCCTGCGCGTGAGCGCCTCGATCCCCGTCTGAGAACCCTGCCGGAGCCCCGTTCCATGCCCCCGAAGAAGACCACCGTCCTGCTCGCCGACGACCACGCCGTGGTGCGCGAGGGCTACCGGCGCCTGCTGGAGCGCACCAGCGACATCGCTGTGGTGGCCGAGACCGGCAGCGGCGAGGACGCCTACCGGCTGTTCTCCGAGCTCGCGCCCGACGTTACGGTGCTGGACATCAACCTGCCGGGCATCGGCGGGCTGGAGTGCGCGCGGCGCATCCTGGCGCGCGAGCCCCAGGCGCGCATCCTGATGTTCAGCATGCACGAGGACGTGGTGTTCCCGTCGCGGGCGCTGCAGATGGGCGCGCGCGGCTACGTCACCAAGTCGAGCGCCCCCGAGGTCCTGGTGGAGGCCGTGCGGCTGGTGGCCGAGGGCAAGCTCTACATCAGCCACGACATGGCGCAGGAGCTGGCGGTGCAGATGCTCCCCGGCCACGAGAACCCGCTCCAGGCCCTGAGCCCGCGGGAGTTCGAGGTGTTCCGGCTGCTGGTGGCGGGCCACTCCATCGGCGAGATCGCCCGCATCCTGTCGCTGTCCTACAAGACGGTGGCGAACCACCAGTCGAACATCCGCGCCAAGCTCGACGTGTCCAACACCGCGCAGGTGGTGCGCATGGCCATGATGCACGGCATGCTGGCCAACGATGCGGTGACGGCGACGGAAGGGGCGGGGGGGCGCTGACGCCGCCGGGCCTCCCGCCCGGCTGCTAGACTTCGCCGCCCGCATCCCGCCTCGCAGGCGGTGCGGCGAACGACATCCCCCGGAGGTTCCCATGGCATTGCTCCCCCGCGCCGGCGCGCTCGCCGCGGCGCTCGTCCTGTCCATCGCTCCCGCCCTGGCCCAGAAGTACACCGGCCCCGGCGTCACCGAGACCGAGATCCTCATCGGCCAGACCATGCCCTACAGCGGGCCGCTGTCGGCCTATTCGGCCATCGGCAAGGCGCACAAGGGCTACTTCGACGCCATCAACGCCGCCGGCGGCATCAACGGCCGCAAGGTGCGCTTCATCAGCCTGGACGACGGCTCGCTGCCCTCCAAGACCGTGGAGCACACCCGCCGCATGGTGGAGCAGGACCAGGTGCTGCTGCTGTTCAGCTCGGTGGGCACGGCCAACAACCTGGCGGTGCGCAAGTACCTCAACGCCAAGAAGGTGCCGCAGCTGTTCGTGGCCGGCGGCGACAGCGCCTGGGGCGACCACGAGAAGTACCCCTGGACCATGGGCTGGATGCCCTCGTACCGCCACGAGGGCCGCCTGTACGGCCGGCACATCCTCAAGACCCGCCCGAACGCGAAGATCGCCACGCTCACCCTGAACGACGAGTACGGCCGCGACTACCTGGCCGGGCTCAGGGAGGCGCTGGGCGACAAGGCGAAGGCCATGATCGTGGCCGAGCAGACCTACGAGCTCACCGACCCCACGGTGGACACCCAGGTGGTGACGCTGAAGGCCTCGGGCGCGGACACGCTGCTCAGCGCCATGGGCGGCAAGCACGCCTCGCAGGTGCTGCGCAAGATGGGCGAGATCGGCTGGAAGCCCGTGCACTACACGGGCATCGCCAGTGCCTCCATCAAGTCGGTGCTCGAGCCCGGCGGCCTGGAGAACGCCACCGGCCTGCACTCGGCCTACTACGCCAAGGCGCCCGACACCATCGCCTTCGCCCAGGACGTGGCCATCAAGAAGTACCTGGAATGGGCGCGCAAGTACTACGACGGCAATCCCATGGACGGCATCGCCGCCCACGGCTACCAGGTGGCCCAGGCGCTGGAGTACGTGCTGCGCCAGGCCGGCGACGACCTGTCGCGCGACAACGTCATGAAGGTGGCCACCAGCATGAACAACGTGGAGTTCTCCATGCTGTTCCCGGGCGTGCGCGTGACCACCTCGAAGACCGACTACTACCCCATCGAGGACCTTGTGCTGCTGCGCTTCGACGGCCGCAACTGGCAGCTAGCGCCCAACGCGCCCTAGGGGGCGCCGCGCAGGAGGCAGGGAAGGATTCCCGCCTGCGGTCGAGCGATTCGGCCATGGCGGCTGCCGGGGGCCGCACCTAACCTTCGTACTGTGCTTCGCGTGGATGGGGCCCGCCGTCGGCGGGACCACGCAGGGCGCCGTGGCGGCGCACCGGTCGAACGTGGTGCCGCCCGTCGGCAGTAGGTTCTTGCTTTTCGTTTCGTGAGTGCACAGCGCTTTTCGCGCCGTGAAGCAACTCCTCTCGTTGAGGGCCGGTCCGCAGGGACCGGCCCTTTTTTTTCGCCCGTCACATTCCCATCCGACGTTCTGAGCCGGTCCCGACGGCTGCGGGACTTTTTCCCTGCCGGCAATGCGGTCGTGGTTCGTAGAGTCGCCGAGTCTGGCGAAACGTGCGGTTTTCGGGCGTTTGCCAGGCTTCGAACGACAACGGCAGCGGGCATCGATCCCGACGGCCGGGAACCTGGAGACCGTCGGACCGATGCGTCGCGAGCGCGAAGAGCGGGTTTTGCGCGCGTGCGCACTTCGTGGACCGGCCGGACGGTGCCTTCTCGCGGGCGTGCTCGCTGGCGGGCTCTCCAGTGTCCCCCCGGGTGTGCCTGCCGCCGAGGAGACCGCAGGAGCCATGACCGTGCCGCAGGAGATCCGTGCGCCAGACGTGAAGGTGCGGGCACCGCGCTTCGTCACGCCCCTGCCCGGCGTGCAGATCGAGCGCGAGCAGATGTCGGTGAACGTGCAGAGCGTCACCGCGCGGCAGCTGAGCGAATCCCAGGCGGTCACCGTCACCGACTACCTGGGCAGCAACCTCCAGTCGGTCAACGTCAACGACTACACCGGCAACCCCTTCCAGCAGGACCTCGTGTTCCGGGGCTTCTCCGCCTCGCCGCTGATCGGCACGCCCCAGGGCCTGTCGGTGTACCTGGACGGGGTGCGGGTCAACGAGCCCTTCGGGGAGGTGGTGAACTGGGACCTCATCCCCGTGAACGCCATCCAGCGCATGGAACTGATCCCGGGGGCGGACCCGCTGTTCGGCCTCAACACGCTGGGCGGGGCCCTGTCCATTTCCACCAAGAACGGGTTCAACACCCCGCGGGCCGAGATCTCCGTGCTGGGTGGAAGCTGGGGGCGGCGCCAGGGCCAGCTCTCCGTGGGGGCCAACAACGGCGCCCTGGCGGGCTTCCTGGCCCTGAATGCCTTCGACGAGGACGGCTGGCGGGTGAACTCGCCGTCGCGGGTTCGACAGGGCTACGGCCGGGTGGACTACGAGGGCAGCCGTGGCGGCCTCGGTGCTTCCTTCATGGGTGTCGACAACACCCTGATCGGCAACGGCCTGGTGCCCCTGGAGCAGTGGCAGGTGGCGCCCACGTCGGTGTTCACCTCCCCCGACGAGGTCAAGAACAAGGCCAGCCAGCTCACGGGCACCGGGCGGCTAGACGTGCGCGACAACATGACCCTGTCGGGCCTGGCCTACCGGCGCGAGACGGAGCAGAACTCGCGCGCGGGCGACTACTGGGAGGACTTCCGCGCCGCTTCCGGCCGGCTGTTCCTGGACTGCGGCAATCCCACCTACCCGAACGCCACCACCGACGGCGCCATCGGCGTGGACCTTCCGGGCTGCCCGAACCTGATGCCCAACGGCATCTACAACATCGGCTTCACCAAGCAGCGCGCCGACGGACTCTCGGCCCAGTTCACCTGGGCCGAGCGCAACAACCAGCTGGTGCTGGGCGCGGCCTACGACACCAACGATATCGACTTCCGCCAGAGCCAGCGGCTCGGCTTCGTCGGCACGGACCGCAACGTGTTCCTGGCGCCGGAGCGCTATGCCGACCTGGGGCTCACCGCCCTCATCCAGGACATCCAGCGCAACAACCTCAAGGGCGGCAGCGACACCCTGAGCGTGTTCATGAAGGACATCTGGTCGGTGCGGCCCAACGTGCATCTCACCGGCGGCCTGCGCTACCACCACACCCGCGTCACCCAGAGCCTGATCGCGGACCGGCCGATCCCGCTCTACCAGTTCGACGACGCCTTCTTCAACCGGCTGCAGCCGCGCTGTGGCGCCGAGGTCGGCGGCCCGGCCAACGCGCTCGCCCGCTATTACTGCACCGAG
>CAZXJW010000217.1:0-6136 GCA_964641005.1 uncultured Rhodocyclaceae bacterium | reverse complement strand
CCGCGCCCAGCAGCATGGTGGTGTGGCCGTCGTGGCCGCAGGCGTGCATGCGGCCCTCGTGGCGCGAGCGGTGGTCGCGCTGGGCGGCCTCGTGCATGGGCAGGCAGTCCATGTCGGCGCGCAGGCCGATGGCGCGGCCGCGCGAATCCTCGCGGCCGGGGATCACGCCCACCACGCCGGTGCCGGCCAGGCCGCGGTGCACCTCGATGCCCCACTGCTCCAGGTGGCCGGCCACCAGGTCGGCGGTGCGCCGCTCCTCGAAGGCCAGTTCGGGGTGCATGTGGATGTCGCGGCGGATGGCCGTGAGTTCACGGTGCCAGCGGCGCACGTGCTCGACGGGGTTGGACATGGAACGCTCCTTCAATGGGCCGCGCGCAGCTCGGCGCGCAGGCGGGGATCGACGGCGTGGTAGAGCAGGTCCACCACCAGGTTGATGGTCACGAACACCAGCGCGATCAGGCACAGGTAGGCGGCCATCACGGGCACGTCGGCGAAGCTCACCGCCTGGATGAACAGCAGCCCCATGCCCGGCCACTGGAACACCGTCTCGGTGATGATGGCGAAGGCGATGATGGAGCCCAGCTGCAGGCCCGCCACGGTGATCACGGGCACCAGGGCGTTGCGCAGGGCGTGGCGGAAGTGCACCGCCCGGTCGGGCAGGCCGCGGGCACGGGCGAAGCGGATGAAGTCGGTGCGCAGCACCTCCAGCATCTCGGCGCGGGTGAGCCGCATGATCAGGGTCATCTGGAACAGCCCCAGGGTGATGGCCGGCAGCACCAGGGCCTTTAGGCCGGACACCGTGAGCAGCCCGGTGCTCCAGGCGCCGATCATCACGGTGTCGCCGCGCCCGAAGGACGGCAGCCAGCCCAGCTGCACCGCGAACACTAGGATGAGCAGGATGCCGATCAGGAAGGTGGGCAGCGACACGCCCGCCAGCGAAACCACCAGGAACACCTGGGACAGCCACGACCGGGGCTTGAGCGCGGTGTACACGCCCATGGGGATGCCCGCGGCCAGGGCGAACAGCGCCGCGGCGAAGGCCAGCTCCAGGGTGGCGGGCAGGCGCTCGGCGAACAGCGTGGACACCGGGCGCAGCTGCTTGAGCGACAGCCCGAAATCCCCCTGCACCGCACGCGACACGAAGTTCGCGTACTGCACGTGGAAGGGCCGGTCCAGGCCCAGCGCGGTGGTCATCTGCGCCCGGTCCTCGGGGGTGGCGTCCTGGCCCAGCATGAACACCACCGGGTCGCCCACGAAGCGGAACAGGGCGAAGGCGATCAGCCCCACGGCGAGCATCACCAGGGTGGCCTGAAGGAGTCGCCGCAGGACGAAAGCGATCATCGCAAGACCGTGTGCCGGGAAGGGTCGGCGCCGCGAGGGCGCGAGGGCAGGCATCCGCCCGACGGGATTGTATCCCCCGCCCCGGCGCTTCGCGCCCTCGGCCGCGGGGGTTCCGGCTGCGTGCTAGCATCCGCGGCCCTGTCGTCCCGCCCGCGCGCTGCCGTGATCTCGCTCACCCTCAACGGCGAACCCCACGCCCTGCCCCCGGCCACCTCGGTGGCCGCGCTGATCGAGCGCCTGGGCCACGCCGGCCGGCGCATCGCCATCGAGCGCAACGGCGAGATCGTCCCCCGCAGCCGCTTCGCCGACACCGTCCTGGAGGACGGCGACACCGTCGAGATCGTCGTGGCGGTGGGCGGCGGCTGACCCCCCGAATCCCGGAGCACGCCATGCACACGCTGAGCATCGCCGGCAAGACCTACCGCTCCCGCCTGCTGGTGGGCACGGGCAAGTACCGCGACTTCGAGCAGACCCGCCTGGCCATCGAGGCCAGCGGCGCGGACATCGTGACCGTGGCCATCCGCCGCACCAACATCGGCCAGAACGCCGGCGAGCCCAACCTGCTGGATGCCGTGCCGCCGTCGAAGTACACCATCCTGCCCAACACCGCCGGCTGCTACACCGCCGAGGACGCGGTGCGCACCCTGCGGCTGGCCCGCGAGCTGCTCGACGGCCACGTGCTGGTGAAGCTCGAGGTGCTGGGCGACCCGAAGACGCTGTTCCCGAACGTGATCGAGACCCTGCGCGCCACCGAGACCCTGGCCCGCGAGGGCTTCGAGACCATGGTCTACACCTCCGACGACCCCATCGTGGCGCGCCAGCTCGAGGCGGCGGGAGCGGTGGCGGTGATGCCGCTCGCCTCGCTCATCGGCTCGGGCATGGGCATCCTCAACCCGTGGAACCTGCAGATCATCATCGACCAGGCGAAGGTGCCGGTGCTGGTGGACGCGGGCGTGGGCACGGCCTCGGACGCGGCCGTGGCCATGGAGCTGGGCTGCGACGGCGTGCTCATGAACACCGCCATCGCCGGCGCGCGCGACCCGGTGCTCATGGCCTCGGCCATGCGCAAGGCCGTGGAGGCGGGACGCGAGGCCTTCCTCGCGGGACGCATGCCGAGGAAGGTGTACCAGGCCACGCCCAGTTCGCCGGAGGGCGGGGTGATCGGGTCGGCGCCGAAGGCGGCCTGAAGGGGTGAGCGCTCAGGAACCGCGCGAGGACGAGGCTCCCGAAGCGACGTCCGCGCACCGACCGATCCGCAGCTTCGTGCTGCGCCAGAGCCGCACGTCCTCGGCGCAGCAGCGGGCAGTGGATTCGCTCATGCCCCGCTGGGGCATCGAGTACGCCGAGGCGCCGCTGGACCTCGAGGCCGTGTTCGGCCGCCGCGCGCCCGTGGTGCTGGAGATCGGCTTCGGCATGGGCGAGAGCACCGCGGCCTACGCGGGGATGCATCCGGAGCGGGATTTCCTGGGCGTGGAGGTGCACACGCCGGGCGTGGGCAACCTGCTCAAGCTGATCGATGCGCAGGGGCTGACGAACGTGCGCATCGTGCGTCACGACGCGGTGGAGGTGCTGCGGCACATGCTCGCGCCGGGCAGCCTGGCCGGAGCACACGTGTTCTTCCCCGATCCGTGGCCGAAGAAGCGGCATCACAAACGGCGGCTGGTCCAGGCGCCGCTGGTGCGGCTGCTGGCGGAGCGGCTGGCGCCGGGAGGGTATCTGCACCTGGCCACCGACTGGGAGGAGTACGCACACCGGATGCTGGAGGTGCTTTCGGCCGAGCCGTTGCTGGAGAACACCGCTGACGGCTTCGCGCCGCGGCCGGAGTCACGGCCGCTGACGAAGTTCGAGCAGCGCGGGTTGCGGCTGGGGCACGGGGTGTGGGACGTGCTGTTCCGGCGGCGGGCCGGCTGAGCGCCGCATCAGTCCAGGAACATCTCCAGCAGTTCGTTGAGGAAGCGTCGGCCCAGCGGCGTGGGCTGCACGCGCAGGTGATCGCGGGTCAGCAGCCCGCGGGCTTCCGCCCGGTCGAGGCGCCCGGTGACGAGTGACAGCGGCAAGCCCGTGCGCTCGGCGAACAGCGCCACCTCGAAACCATCGTTCAGCCGCAGCGCGTTCATCATGAATTCGAAGGGCAGTTCCGGCGGCGCCACATCGCCCGTCGTCTGCGCCGCGTCCCCCGCCAGCGCCTTGTCCATGTACTCGCGCGGGTGCTTCCACTTCATGTGCCGCGTGACGCGGTCGCGCAGGCTCACCTTGCCGTGGGCGCCGGCGCCGATGCCCAGGTAGTCACCGAAGCGCCAGTAGTTCAGGTTGTGGCGGCACTCGCGGCCGGGCTGCGCAAAGGCGGAGGTCTCGTAGTGGTGGTATCCGGCCTCGCCGAGCTGCGCCTCGATGCTCGCCTGCATGAGTGCCGCGGTGTCGTCGTCGGGCAGCGGCGGCGGGAAGCGGTGGAACAGCGTGTTGGGCTCCAGGGTGAGGTGGTATGCGGAGACGTGGGGCGCGCCTTCCGCCACGGCGCGGGCGATGTCCGCCGCGGCCTGCTCCGGCGACTGGTGCGGCAGGGCATACATCAGGTCGAGGTTGAAGTTGTCGAAATGCTCGCGCGCGATGGCCACGGCGCGCAGCGCCTCCCCGCCGTCGTGCACGCGGCCCAGCGCCTTCAGGTGCGCGGGGTCGAAGCTCTGGATGCCGATGGACAGCCGGTTGATGCCCAGCGCGCGGTACGCGGCGAAGCGCCCGGACTCGAAGGTGCCCGGATTGGCTTCGAGGGTGATCTCCGCGTCGGCGCGCATCGGCAGCAGCGCCCGGGCAGCGGACAGGAAGCGGTCGATGGACTCCGGGGAGAACAGGCTCGGCGTGCCGCCGCCGAAGAACACCGTGGACACTTCCCGGCCCCACACCTGGGGCAGCGACTGCTCCAGGTCCGCGATCAGCGCATCCACGTAACGCTGTTCCGGCAGCGCGCCGGCGCCGCCCTCGCCGCGATGCTCGTGGGAGTTGAAGTCGCAGTAGGGGCACTTGCGGATGCACCAGGGGATGTGCACGTACAGCGCGAGCGGGGGCAGGCGCTCGAAGCGGACGGCGGCGGGATCGCGGCGGTGGAGGGCGATGGTTGTCACGGGGGCGAGTCTAGCGTGCGGTTGGGGCAGAATCGGCGGCTCCAAGGCAGGAGGCGCCCATGCGCGAGGAAACAGGCTTCATCCCGGTGGACGGCCACCGGGTCTGGTACCGGCGGGTGGGCGGCGGCCCGGGTCTGCCGCTGCTGCTGTTGCACGGCGGGCCCGGTGCGGGCCACGACTATCTCGAGCCGCTGCAGGGCCTGGCCAGCGGACGGGAGGTGATCTTCTACGACCAGTTGGGCTGCGGCCGCTCCGACCGGCCCGACGACCCGTCGCTGTGGCGCATCGAGCGCTCGGTGCGCGAGGTGGACACCGTCCGCCGGGCGCTGGGGCTGGAGCGCATCCACCTGCTCGGGCAGTCCTGGGGCGGGTGGCTGGGCATCGAGTACATGCTCTCCGCGCCCAAGGGCATCGCCGGGCTGGTGCTGGCCAGCACCTCGGCGAGCATCCCGCAGTTCGTGGCCGAGGCAGCGAAGCTCAAGGCGAAGCTCCCACCCCCCATGGTGGCGGTGATGGCGCGCTGCGAGGCGGCCGCGCAGTGGAACGATCCGGAGTACCTCGAGGCGGTGATGGAGTTCTACCGGCGCCACCTGTGCCGGGTGCAGCCCTGGCCCGACTGCATGCAGCGCACCGTGCGCAACCTCGACGGCAACCAGGTGTACGAGGTGATGAACGGCCCGAACGAGTTCATCGTGATCGGCAACCTCAGGGACTGGAACCGCATCGACCGCCTAGGCGAGATCCGCGCGCCCACCCTCATCACCGTGGGGGCCCACGACGAACTGACCCCGGCGTGCGCGGAGACCATGCGCGCCGGGATCCCGGGCTCGCGGGTGGTGCAGTTCGAGCACTCCAGCCACACGGCGCACATCGAGGAGACGCAACGCTACCTCGCGGTGGTCGGGGCGTTCCTGACGGAGGTGGAGAACGCGCGCCCATGAGCACGCTCACCAAGCTCGCCCTGCACCTGATGGGGCGCATCGGGCCGCGCCCGTCCGCTGCCGATGCGCCGGCCACCGTGCAGCTGCCGCCACCGGATCGGGACGGCGGCGCGCCGCTGATGCGCGCGCTCGCGCGCCGTCACTCGTCGCGCGCCTTCCGCCCCGAGCCCCTGAGCCTGCAGCAGCTCGGCGACCTGCTCTGGGCGGCGGATGGCATCAATCGTCCCGCGGCCCACGAGCACACCGCGCCCTCCGCCATGAACGCCCAGGAGATCGACGTCTACGCGGCGCTCGCGGCGGGCCTGTACCGCTACGATGCCGAGCGCCACGCGCTGGTGCTGGAATCGGCCACGGACCTGCGTGCCGTCACGGGGCTGCAGGAGTTCGTCGACCTCGCGCCGCTCGACCTGGTCTACGTCGCCGACCACCGCCGCCTCAGGCTCGTGCCCGCGGCTGCCCGCGAGGTGTACGCCGCCGCCTGCGCGGGCGCCATCGCCCAGAACGTCTACCTGTACTGCGCCTCCGCCGGGCTGGGCACGGTGGTGCGAGGCTGGTTCGACCGCACGGCCCTGGAGAAGGCCATGGGCCTCGGGGCGGATCGCCACGTGGTGCTGGCGCAGACCGTCGGCGTTCCGGTGGAGTGAAGCTTGGGGTCAGGTCTTGCCTTTTGCCTCCTTGTGCATGCGCGGCGGTGGCGCCAAGCATTCACAATGAGGCAAAAGGCAAGACCTGACC
>CAZXJW010000216.1:4546-6143 GCA_964641005.1 uncultured Rhodocyclaceae bacterium | reverse complement strand
CGTCCGCGGGCCGGCCCTGCTCCAGGTGCACCTCGGCGAGGGTGAGGTGGGCCTCGCGCAGCGACGCGTCGGCCTGCACGGCCTGCTCCAGGCGCTCGCGGGCCGCGTCGAACTCGCCGGCGCGGCAGTGGAGCACCGCGCGCAGGTGCAGTGCCTGCGGCGGCGGGGCCTGGCGGCGCAGCAGCGCGTCGAGGGCCTCGATGGCGTCGGCCTCGCGGCCGGCACCGATGGCCTCGCGTGCCACGGCCAGCGCCGGCGCGGGGTCGGCGTCACCGGCGAGGCCGCGCAGCCAGCGCAGCATCAGGGGCGTTCCAGGACCACGACCTGTCCCGCCACGGGATGGCCGCGGTCGTGGCGCAGCACCGTGTCCTGCCAGGCGAGCGGCGCGAAACCGCGTGCGAGGGCCAGGGCACGGATGGCGCCGGGTCGGTGGGCGAAGCGGCCCGAGGCACGCAGCTCGGCCTGGCCGTCGCCGCGGCCCTCGCCGTCGGTCACTTCCAGGGAGAAGGCGAAGCGTCCGCCGGGCGCCAGCGCCCGCCATGCCGCGGCGAAGGCGGCATCCAGGCGCCCCACGTAGTTGAACACGTCCGCCGCCACCACCACGTCGAAGCGCGCCACGGCACCGCCGTCGAGGAAGGCCACCAGGTCCTCGCAGGCCAGTCGCGCGTACAGGCCGCGCGCGGCGGCCACCTCCAGCATGCGCGGCGAGAGGTCGGCGCCCTCGAGGTGGCCGGCGAGATCGCCCAGCGCCGCCCCGGCGAGGCCGGTGCCGCAGCCCAGGTCGGCCACGCGCAGCCGGGCCGCGCCGGGCGGCAGGCTGGCGCGCAGCGCGGCGGCCAGTTCCTGCGGCGTGCGGTAGCCCAGGTCGTGGGTGAGTTCGTGGTCGAAGCGCGGCGCGAAGGCGTCGAACAGCGTGCGCACGTAGGCCGCGGGCGCGGCCTCCACCGCGCGGCCTTGCGCGGCGGCGAGCAGGTGCTGCACTTCCGGGTCGTCGGGCAGCAGCGCCGCGGCGCGCTGGTAATGGCCGGCGGCCTCCTCGAGTCCGCCGGCGGTCAGGGCGAGCAGGCCGAGGGCCTTGTGCACGCGACCCTCGCCCGGGTGGGTGCGCGCCAGCCCGGCGAGCAGAACCCCCGCCTCGCCGGTGCGGCCCAGGGCGCGCAGGGTGTCGGCGAGGTTGATGCCCGCGTCCGCGCCCCCGGGCGCGAGCGTGAGCGCGGTCCGGAACTGGGCCTGCGCGGCCTCGAGGCGGCCCTCGCCGTGCAGGGCCACGCCGAGTTCGTTGCGGATCACCGCATTGTCCGGGGCGAGTGCGATCGCGCGTTCCAGCAGCGGGATCGCCTCGGCGAAGCGCCCGGCGCCGCGCAGGGCGCTGCCGGCGTTCACCCAGGCGGGCAGGCACGCCGGGTCGGCCGCGGCGGCGGCCCGCCAGGCGGCGAGTGCATCCGCGGTGCGGCCGAGTTCGTGGCGCAGGTTGCCCAGCAGCAGCCAGTCGTCGGCGTCGCCGCCGGTCTCGAGCGCTGCGGCCAGGTGCGCCTCGGCCTCGGCGCGCCCGCCGCGCTCCAGGGCCACGAGGCCGAGGTTGAAGCGTGCCCGCGCA
>CAZXJW010000216.1:0-4536 GCA_964641005.1 uncultured Rhodocyclaceae bacterium | reverse complement strand
GGCGGGATCGGCGTCGAGCGCGGCGCGGAAGCGGGTCTCTGCGCCGTGGAGATCGCCCGCCGCGAAGGCGATGCCGCCCAGCACGTTGAGCGCCACGGCCTGGGCAGGGTCCGCGCGCAGCGCATCCTCGGCGGCGCGGCGTGCAGCCTCGGCGTCGCCCTCGCTCCAGGCGGCACGCGCCCGTTCGGCGAGTGCCTCGGCGTCGTGGCGGGAGGAAGGTGCGGGGGTCACGCGGCCGCTGCTCGCAAGTCCGATGCCCGCGCGGCCGTCGCCGCCGCCTCAGCGGCGGTAGACGTTGGCCTGCAGCGGCAGGCCGTTGGACAGCGCGGCGTGGAAGTACTCGAGGTCGTTGAAGGCCTCGCTGCCCATGGGGAAGGGCTCGGCGCGCACCTGCTCCATGCAGCGGGTGAAGCGCATGTGCTGGGTGTAGAGCTGCTCCGCGCCGCGCCAGATGGGGAAGTGCACCGCCTGGCCGACGGCGGGCGAGATGGTCTCCATGCGCATCACGCCGCCGGCGTTGTGCAGGTGGCAGGTGGCGCAGGCGAAGTTCAACTGGCCCATGCGACGGAAGAACAGCCGCCGGCCGTTCTCGTAGCGGCGCAGCGCGCCCGGGCCCTCCACGCGGATGTCCATGGGCATGCCGTCCGAGAGGCTGCGCGCCCAGGCCGTGAGCACCCCCATGGTGGCGCGGTCGTCGTGGCGGTACTCGGGCTCGCCGTTGGCGCGGCGGCAGCGGTTGAGCGCCATCTCGAAGGTGATCACCCGGTCCTCGGCGGCGTCGTAGTACGGATAGCGTCCGGCGATCATGCGCCCGCCTCCGGGCAGGCAGTCGGCGTAGGTGCGGCCGTTGCGGAACGGCGTCTCCCAGAGCGCGCGGCCGCGCTCGATCTCGGGCAGGAAGGGCGGGAAGGACATGATGTCCTCGTAGTGCCGGCGGGCGTCGGCGCTGGCGATGAAGGCGCCGTGCACGTAGTCGGCCACGGGAATGCCGGGGAAGCGGCGGGCGTGCAGCTCGAGGAATCGGGCCCGGTCGCGATCCGGCGAGGCCTGGGCCGCGGCGAACAGCGGAACGGCGAGCAGCGCGGCCGTCAGCGCCGCCCGGGCGCGGCGCATCACTTGATCACCGTCTCGAGGGCGTTGGTCTCGCCGCGGTTGTCCTCCCAGCGCACGCCCACCCGGTCGCCCGCCCTGGCACCGGTGATGCGAAGCTCGAAGAAAGGATTGCGCGACACCGAGCGGCTGATCTGCGCGTCGAGAACCGTGCGCTCGTTGTGGGTGGCCACCACGTGGCTGATGTAGTGGATGGGCACGAGTTCGCCGGTGACCGCGTCCTTGCGCAGCCCGGTCTCCATGGGGTGCGGCATGAGCACC
This sequence comes from uncultured Rhodocyclaceae bacterium, assembly GCA_964641005.1. GTDB lineage: Bacteria > Pseudomonadota > Gammaproteobacteria > Burkholderiales. The sequence continues at coordinate 3,165 of CAZXJW010000216.1, read as the reverse complement.
TTCACCACGGCCACCTCGCCCTCGAGGGTGATGCGCATGCGGATGGGATCGGGCATGGGCGTGGCTCAGCCGGCGCAGCCGCCGAGCGTGACCTTGGTCTCGCGGCGGGCGACGTAGAGACCCTCGCCCGCCTTGACCACCACGCGCAGGAAGGCCGACTCGGCCATCTTGATGCGCACCGCCACGTAGGGCTCGAGACCGGGCAGCAGGTCGAACTGGGCCACCAGCGGCTGCGGGTTCTTCTCGGCGAACAGCCAGATGGTGCGCGTGTCGGGCAGCCGCGAGCGGATCTCCACGTGGACGATGGCGCTGTTCTCGGCGATGTCGGGGGCCTTGATCTCGATGGCGTCGCTGTCCAGCGCCCCGGCGGTGCCCGAGGCGGCCAGGGCATCGTCGAGGGTCTTGGACTCGAAGGCGCGGACGTTGCGCTCGAGCGCGAAGGCGCGCAGCGGCGCGGCCAGCCCCGCCGCCGCGGCCGCGAGCACGCCGAGCGCGCGCAGGGCGGTGCGGCGGGCTGCATCGAATCGGGCCGGGCGCATGCTGGTCAGAGCCCGAGCAGGTAGTCCACCACCCGGTCGATCTCCGGGTCGGTGAGGATGCGGTGGCGGCCGTACAGCGGCATGAGGGTGTCGGGGTTGCGAACGGCGGCGTCGGCCACCTGGGCGCGCAGCGCGGCGCGATCGGGGAAGCGGCGGGCGAGGTCCTTGAGCACCGGTCCGAGCGTGGCCTCGGTGACGGCGGCGGGATCGGCCGGGATGCGATGGCAGGCGAGACAGTTGCCGCGCAGCTGGTCGTGGGCGATGGCGCGGCCTTCCTCGACGCCGCCGAGGGCCGGAACGGCGATGCAGAGGCAAAGCAGGGCGGAGGCGATGCGCGTCATGGAAGCTGGGACTGCGAAAAGGGCTCCCGGGTTCGCCGGCATGGTCTCGAGGTCGGCTGCGGGATCCGGGGGTGCCGGCGATGTCCGGGAATCGACCGTGGCGTCACGTCCGCGCCGGGCCGGCCTTCAGGCCGGCGCCTGCCAGTGGCCCGACTTGCCGCCGCGCTTCTCGAGCAGCCGCACCGACTCGAGCGTCATGCCGCGGTCGATGGCCTTGCACATGTCATAGATGGTGAGCAGGCCCACGGCGGCGGCGGTGAGCGCCTCCATCTCCACGCCCGTGCGGCCGAAGCACTCGGCGGTGGCGGTGCACTCCACGGCGCCGGCGGCCTCGTCGAGGGTGAACTCCACCGCCACGCGGGTGAGCGGCACGGGATGGCACAGCGGGATCAGTTCGGCGGTGCGCTTGGCGCCCTGGATGGCGGCGATGCGCGCCACGCCCAGCACGTCGCCCTTGGCGGCCGTGCCGTCGCGGATGCGCGCCAGGGTGCCCGGCAGCATGCGGATGCGCCCGCCGGCCACGGCCACGCGCGCGGTCTCGGCCTTGGCGCCCACGTCCACCATGTGGGCGCGGCCCTGGGCGTCGAAATGGGTGAGTTCGCTCATGGGGGATGGAGTAGTAGGGGATGCCGGGAGGGGCATTCGAGGCGCACCGTCGGACGTCTGCAACCGCCGCGGACCGAACCAACCGCAAGCTCAACCTATCATAGCAAGGCCATGAAGACCGCCCTCGCCTTCGTCGCGCTGCTCGCCGGCCTTGCCGCGGCCCCGGCACGCGCCCAGGACCTGCCCGAGCTCGGCGACGCCTCTGCAGCCACGCTGTCGCCGGCCCAGGAGCGCGCCATCGGCTATTCGATGCTGCGCCAGCTGCGCGAGCTGCCGGCCTTCCTGGAGGACCCGGACGTCACCGACTACCTCACCAACGTGGGCTACCGGCTGGTGGCGGCGAGCCCGGATTCGCGCATCGACTTCACCTTCTTCGCGCTGCGCGACAACTCCGTGAACGCCTTCGCCATGCCCGGCGGGTTCATCGGCGTGCACACCGGGCTGATCCTCACGGCGCAGAGCGAGTCGGAACTGGCCGCCGTGCTGGCCCACGAGGTGGCCCACGTGACCCAGCGCCACATCGCGCGCATGATCGCCCAGCAGCAGCGCGCCGGCATGCTGTCCATGGCGGCGATGGCGCTGGCGATCCTGGCGGCGCGCTCCAATCCGCAGGCCGCCGCGGGCGTCATGATGGGCGCCCAGGCCCAGCAGCTCGCCAGCCGGCTGTCCTTCACCCGCGACAACGAACGCGAGGCCGACCGCGTGGGCGTGATGATCCTCGAGCGCGCCGGCTTCGATCCGCATGCCATGCCCGTGTTCCTGGAGCGCCTGCAACGCGCCACGCGGCTGTACGACTCCGGCAACTACCCGTCCTACCTGCGCACCCACCCGGTCACCTTCGAGCGCATCGCCGACGTGCAGAACCGCACCTTCACGCTGCCCTACAAGCAGATCCCGGATTCCCTCGAGTTCTTCCTGGTGCGGGCGAAGCTGCGCGCCCAGCAGGGCGAGGCGGCTGCCGCGGTGGCCTTCTTCGACGAACTGCTGGCCGAGCGCAAGTTCAACAGCGAGGCGGGCGCGCGCTTCGGGCTGGTCCATGCGCTGCTGCGCAACGGCGACCTGGCGCGCGCCGAGCGCGAGCTGCCGGCGGTGATGAAGCTCACCGGCCCCCACGCCATGGTCACGGCGCTGCAGGCGCGCCTCAAGACCGCGCGCCGCGACAACGCCGGGGCCCTGGCCCTGCTGTCCGATGGCGTGAAGCGCTTCCCCGGCGCGCGGTCGCTGGTCTACGACTACGCCGAGGCGCTGCTGACGGTGGGGCGGGTGGACGAGGCCATCGAGGCCACCGATGCGCAGCTCATGCGCGACCAGAACGACGGGCGTCTCTACGAACTGCAGGCGCGGGCCTTCGCCCTGCAGGGCAAGTCGCTCATGAAGCACAAGTCGCTCGCCGAGGCCTACCTCGTGCGCGGCAACCTCCAGCTCGCCATCGAGCAGCTCCAGCTCGCCGTGGGCGTGGGCGACGGCGACTTCTACCAGCTCTCGAGCGCCGAGGCGCGCCTGCGGGAGCTGCGCAACATCGCCGCGAACCTGCAGAAGAAGTAGGGCACAAGGGCGATTCGTCGCCACCCCCCCTTTTCGCTAGAATCCGGGACTTCGTCCGAGCAGGGGCGCGGCAACCCGCGCCACCCCATGGAAAAGATCGGCAAGTACGAGATCATCAAGGAACTCGGCAAGGG
>CAZXJW010000215.1:981-6164 GCA_964641005.1 uncultured Rhodocyclaceae bacterium | reverse complement strand
CTCCAGGGCCGACGCGAACCCCTCCAGGTCATGGGCCTTTGCCACGCCCTGGCGGTCGGCCAGCACCATGCCGGCGCGCAAGGTCCGGAAGCGCCCACCGGCCGACTCGGGCAGCGCGATCCATTGTCCACGCGCCTCGTCCATGACGGTGAGCTGGACCGGCCGCACCAGGCCGGCGGTGAGCGCCGCGAGTTCGTCGAGGGCGGCCTGGCCGAGCGGCTCGGCCGCGCGCAGCAGGGCCGGGAAATCCACCGCCGTCTCGGGGGGGGTGGTGGCCGCCGCCGGCTGGACGGATGCCGGGTGGGCGCGTGATGCGGCCGCGCTCGGGGGCCGTAAGGGGGGGTGGGCCGGCGCTTCAGCGGGCTGCGGCGCCTGCGCCTCCGGCGGCTCCGGCACCTGCAGCGACGGCGGGGCAGCGGCGGGTGCCACGTCGAAGCGTCCCGGCAGCTCGTCGGGCGGCAGGCGCGGCGAGGAAAGCGCCTCGTCCATGAGCACGTCCTCGCGCGGCTGGGGCATGGAGCGCTCGGCCATGCGGCGGTAGCTGCGCTCCTGGATACGGTTGAAGGCGTAGACACCCGCCACCACCACGGCGCCCAGCAGCAGCAGGCTCCACTGGAGGTCGCTCATGGGCGTCAGGCGACCGCCTTCTCCTCGCCGCGCATGCGAAGTGCCTCGTCGATGTCCACGGCCACGACGCGGGACACGCCCAGCTCGGGCATGGTCACCCCCACCAGCTGCTCGGCCATCTCCATGGTGATCTTGTTGTGGCTGATGAAGATGAACTGGGTGTGGTCGGACATCTTGCGCACCAGGTTGCAGAACCGGCCGGTGTTGCTGTCGTCCAGGGGTGCGTCCACCTCGTCGAGCAGGCAGAAGGGCGCGGGATTGAGGCGGAACAGCGAGAACACCAGCGACACCGCCGTGAGCGCCTTCTCGCCTCCGGAGAGCAGGTGGATGGAGGCGTTCTTCTTGCCGGGCGGGCGGGCCACGATCTGGACGCCCGCGTCGAGGATCTCCTCGCCGGTCATCACCAGGCGTGCCTCGCCGCCGCCGAACAGCGCCGGGAACATCTCGGAGAGATTGCGGTTCACCTCGTCGAAGGTGGCCTGAAGGCGCTCGCGGGTCTCGCGGTCGATGCGGCGGATGGCATCCTCGAGGGTGTTCATGGCCTCGGTGAGATCGGCCGACTGGGCGTCGAGGAAGCCCTTTCGCTCGCGCGCGGTGGCCAGTTCGTCCAGCGCCGCCAGGTTGACCGCGCCGAGCGCCGCGATCTCCTCGTTGAGGCGGTTGATGTCGGCCTGCAGGGTGCCGGGCCGGGGCGAGCCGGGCAGCGCCTCGGCCAGCGCCACCTCGTCGGCCTGCGCCTCGGCGAGCTGCTGGGCGAAGTTCTCCTCGGCAAGCCGCGCCTCCTGTTCCTTCAGGCGCAGGTCGTTGATGCGGTTGCGCAGCGGGTCGAGGCGCTGCTCCACCGACAGGCGCTCCTGCTCGGCGGCCCGGAGTGCCGTCTCGGCATCGGCCAGCGCGTCGCGCGCCGCCGCCAGCGCCTGCTCGCGCACCTGCTTCGCGCCCAGCGCCTCTTCCATGCGGGCGGCGATTGGCCCCTCGTCGAAGCCAGCCGCTTCCTGCTCGGCCTCGGCCAGGCCGTTGGCCGCGCGCTCCACGGCGTCGGCGGCCGCGGCCACGGCGGTGTCGAGCTCGGCGATTCGCGCGCCCACGGAGCGTGCCTCGAAAGCGCTCTCGCGGGCCTGGCGTTCGGCCTCGAGCGCGCGTTCGCGCACCTCGGCCAGGCTGGCGTCGGCGGCCCGGTAGCGCTCGGCCGCCAGGGACACGGCGGACTCGAGCCCTTCGATGCGACCCTCCAGCGCCTCCAGGGTGGCCAGCGCTTCCTGCAGGGCCTCGGTTTCCGGACCCCGCTCGCCGTCGATGGCGGCGAGCTCGCGTTCGATCTGGGCGCGACGGCTGCTGGCGCGCTCGTAGGCCTGGGCGGCCCGGACCTCCTCGAGTTCCACCTCGTGGCGGCGTTCGGCGAGATCGGCGAAGCGCGAGCGCAGCCGCTCGATGGTGCTGCGCCGCTCGGCCAGCGCCGCCTGCTGATCCTGGAGCCGGCGACGGATCTCCGCCCACTCGGTCTCCACGGACGGCAGTTCCTGCTCGAGCTGCTCGATCTCGCGCTTGCGTTCCAGCAGACCATGGATCTCGGAGTCCGGGGCGTGAAAGCCCGCCGAGCGGCGCGTGAACAGGTGCCCTTCGCGGGCCACCACGGCCTCGCCGGGACCCACCCGGGCGGCGGCGTCGCGCGCCGCCTGCGCGGAGGGCGCCGCGAAAACCCCGGCGAGCCACTCGCGCAGCACCGACAGCACGGCGGGGTCGTCGGCCTCCACGTAGTCCACCAGCCGTTCCAGGCCGGGCGGCGCGGGGGGCAGCGAATCCACCTCGGCGCCGCCGGCGCGGTACACGGCGAGCTTCCCGGGTGGCGAGGCGCCGAACCAGTCGGACAGCGCGGCGGGATCGTCGACCTGGATGGCGTTGAGGCGCTCGCGCAGCACGGCCTCGAGGGCGTCCTCCCGGCCGGCACGTACGCGCACCCGCTGCCACAGCCGTGCGCGCCCGGAAAGGCCATGCTGGCCGAGCCACGCGCTCATCTGTTCGCTCGCGCCCACCTGCTGCTGCAGGCTCGCCAGCGCGTGACGGCGCGCCTCGAGCGATGCGCGGCGCTGCTGCAGGCCATCCGCGGCCTGGGAAAGCTGCCGAAGACGCTCCTCTTCCGAGGGCAGGCCGTCCTCCAGCGCGGCCTGGCTGGCGCGCAGCTCCGCCAGTTCGGCCTCGAGGGCGGCGCCCTCCTCCTTGAGCCGTTCCACCTCGGTGGCGTCCGGCAGGTCGGTGGAGGCCAGCTCCTCGGCGAGCCGCTGGCGGCGGGCATCGAGCTGGGCGATGACGCGCTCGGCGTGGCCGCGGCTGGTGGCGGCCACTTCCAGGGCTCGGCGACCCTCGGCAAGCGCCTGCTGCGCGGACTCCGCCTCGCCGCGCGCGTCGCGGTAGGCCTGCTCGGCGGCCGGCTGCGCGTCGCGGGTCTGCGCCGCCTCGGCGGCGCGCAGCGCCGCGGCCTCCTCGACGAAGGCACGCCGCTCGCGCGCCTCCACCAGGGCCGTCTCCAGCTCGTGGTGGCGAGCGCGCTGCTCCGCGATCTGTGCCGAGAACCCATCGCGGCGCGACAGCGCCCGCGCGCGGTTGCTGCGCAGGAACTGCAACTCCTGCTCCACCCGCGCGAGGTCGGCATTGGTCTCGTAGAGACTGCCCTGCGCGGCGTGAACGGCATCCCCGGCGGCGAAATGGCCCTCGCGCAGCGACTCGATGCGCTTCTCGGAATCCCGCAGCGCCGCCATGGACTGCTCGAGCTCCAAGCCCAGCGTGTCGATCTCCCGGGCGGCCTTCGCGCGCGCCGTGGCCGCGTCGTTGCGACGGATCATCCACAGGATCTGCTGGGTGCGCCGCACCTGGGCCTCGAGGCTGCGGTAGCGTTCGGCCGCCTGCGCCTGGGCCTCGAGGTGGGCGATCTGCCCCTCGAGTTCGCGGCGGATGTCCTCCACCCGAAGCAGGTTCTCGCGGGTGTCGTCCAGTCGCGCCTCGGTCTCCTTGCGGCGGTCGCGGTACTTCGACACCCCGGCCGCCTCCTCGAGGAAGACGCGCAGCTCCTCGGGCTTGGCCTCGACGATGCGCGAGATCATGCCCTGCTCGATGATGGCGTAGGCGCGCGCCCCCAGGCCCGTGCCCAGGAAGATGTCGGCCACGTCGCGGCGGCGCACCAGGGTGTTGTTGATGAAGTAGTTCGACTGTCCGTCGCGCTCGAGCACGCGCTTGATGGAGATCTCGCCGTACTGCGACCACGCGCCCGCGGCCTTGCCCAGGCTGTTGTCGAACACCAGCTCCACGCTGGCGCGGTTCACCGGCCGGCGCTCCCCGGAGCCGTTGAAGATCACGTCCTCCATGGTCTCGCCGCGCAGGTGCTTGGCGGAGGACTCGCCGAGCACCCAGCGCACGGCGTCGATGACGTTGGACTTGCCGCAGCCGTTGGGGCCCACGACGCCCACCAGCTGGCCCGGGAGGGCGATGTGGGTGGGGTCGACGAAGGACTTGAATCCTGCGAGCTTGATGTGGGTCAGGCGCACGTGCGGTCCGGCGAGGTCTCGAAGGGTTGCTTTCGAATGGTTATGGTGGCGCCGCGCCCAACAAAAACAATCGCCTGGCGTCGTTTCCGGGCCAGGCGGCAGTGGGGTTCGGGCAGGTGGATTCTAGCCAATTGTCCAACCGCGGAACAACGCGAAACCGCCATCGCGTGCGCGCCGGCCTTCGCCTTGTCTCGGTCCCGGTCCCTATAATCGTGCGTTTTCCACGGCTTGCCTGCGCGCGCCCGATGCGCTGTCGCCGGACGGCCACACCGGCCCGCCCATGAATCCCGACCTCGCAAGGCTGCAGCCCTACCCGTTCCAGAAGCTCGCCGAGCTGCATCGCGGCGTGACGCCCTCGCAGGCGCACGCGCCGGTGAACCTGTCCATCGGCGAGCCCAAGCACCCCACGCCGGCCTTCATCCTCGAGGCGCTCGCGGCGAACCTCGGCGGCATGGCGAGCTATCCGGCCACCCTGGGCTCGGCGGCGCTGCGCGAAGCCATCAGTGCCTGGCTCGCGGTCCGCCACGGCATTCCCGCCCCGGACCCGGCCACCGAGGTGCTGCCCGTGAACGGCAGCCGGGAAGCACTGTTCGCCTTCGCCCAGGCGGTGGTCGACCGCACCCGCCTGGATCCGGTGGTGGCGATGCCCAATCCCTTCTACCAGATCTACGAGGGCGCGGCGCTGCTGGCCGGTGCCCGCCCGTGGTTCGTGAACCAGTCCCCCGCCGACGGCTTCGCCTGCGACTTCGACGCGATCCCCGAGGCCGTGCTGCGCACCACCCAGCTGGTGTACGTGTGCTCGCCGGGCAACCCCACGGGCCGGGTCATGGACCTCGGCGAATGGCGCCGGCTGTTCGAGCTCTCCGACCGGCACGGGTTCGTCATCGCGGCCGACGAGTGCTACTCCGAGATCCATTTCGACGAGGAGCACCCCCCCCTGGGCGCGCTCGCCGCCGCTCGCGCCCTCGGCCGCGACGGCTACCCGCGCCTGGTGGTGTTCGGCAGCCTGTCCAAGCG
>CAZXJW010000215.1:0-971 GCA_964641005.1 uncultured Rhodocyclaceae bacterium | reverse complement strand
ACCGTGACGTGCTGCGGCAATTCCTGTGCTACCGGACCTACCACGGCAGCGCCATGAGCCCCGCCGTGCAGGCGGCCAGCGCGGCCGCCTGGCGCGACGAGGCCCACGTGCGCGACAACCGCCGCCAGTACCGGGAGAAGTTCGACGCCGTCATCGGCATCCTGTCAGGGGCCCTGCCGGTGGCGCGACCCGATGCGGCCTTCTACCTGTGGCTGCCGGTGCCGGGCGATGACGCGCACTTCGCCCGGGAATTGCTTGCCCAGTACAATGTGACGGTCCTGCCCGGCAGCTATCTCGCCCGCGAGGCCCACGGCACCAATCCCGGGGCGGGCTTCGTGCGCGTGGCCCTGGTGGCGCCCATGGCCGAGTGCACCGAGGCCGCCCGCCGGATGGCCGCCATGCTGCGCCACCGCTGACCCTCTCCCGCAACCCGAACCGCAAACCCCGAGACCATGTCCGACCTTCAGAAGACCATCGAAGAAGCGTGGGAGAACCGCGCCGCCCTGAATCCCGCCTCCGCCCCCGCGGCGCTGAAGGCGGCCGTGGACGAGGCCATCGCCGCCATGGACGCCGGCCGGCTGCGCGTGGCCGAGAAGCGCGGCGACGAATGGATCACCCACCAGTGGCTCAAGAAGGCCGTGCTGCTGTCCTTCCGTCTGGCGGACAACGCGGTGATCCGCGACGGCTACACCAACTATTTCGACAAGGTGGACCCCAAGTTCGCCGACTACGGCGATGCCGACTTCCGCTCCGGGGGCTTCCGCGTGGTGCCCCCCGCGGCCGTGCGGCGAGGCTCGTTCATCGCGAAGAACGTGGTGCTCATGCCCTCCTACGTGAACATCGGCGCCTGGGTGGACGAGGGCACCATGGTGGACACCTGGGCCACGGTGGGCTCCTGCGCCCAGATCGGCCGCAACGTGCACCTCTCCGGGGGCGTGGGCATCGGCGGGGTGCTCGAACCCATCCAGGCC
>CAZXJW010000214.1:0-6168 GCA_964641005.1 uncultured Rhodocyclaceae bacterium | reverse complement strand
CCCGCACGCTACCCCATGCCCCGCGTCTCGATTTCGGCCCTTGCCCGTTCGCTGCCGCATCCTCTCGCATCGACCCCCACCCTTCCCCCTTCCCTCTTCTCCCTTCCCAGCCTCTAGCGCCATGCAATTCTTCTTCGAAGTGCTCATCGGCGGGCTTCTGGCGGGGGTGATGTACTCGCTGGTGGCGCTCGGCTTCGTTCTCATCTACAAGGCGTCCGGGGTGTTCAACTTTGCCCAGGGCGCGATGGTGTTCTTCGCGGCGCTGACCTACGTGGGCCTGCAGGAGAAGTTCGGGCTGCCGGGCTGGGTGGTGTTCCTGCTCACGCTCGGCGTGATGGTGCTGCTGGGCATCGCCATCGAGCGGGTGGTGCTGCGACCCCTCGTGAACCAGCCTCAGATCACGCTGTTCATGGCCACGATCGGCCTCGCGTTCTTCATCGAGGGCTTCGCGCAGATCATCTGGGGCACCGAGGTGCGCCGTCTCGACCTGGGCATCCAGGACGAGCCCATCGAATCCGTGATGACCCGCTTCGACATGCTGATCAGCAGCTTCGACGTGACGGCGGCGGTGGTGGCCGGCGTGCTCGTGGCAGTACTCGCGGTGTTCTTCAACAAGACGCGCATCGGTCGCGCGCTGCGGGCCGTGGCCGACGACCACCAGGCTGCGCTGGCCGTGGGCATCCCGCTCAAGCAGATCTGGGCCATCGTCTGGTCCGTGGCCGGGTTCGTGGCGCTGGTGGCGGGCCTCATGTGGGGCGCGCGCAACGGCGTTCAGTTCGCCCTCACGTTCGTCGCGCTCAAGGCGCTGCCCGTGCTGATTCTCGGTGGTTTCGAGTCGGTGCTGGGCGCGATCGTCGGCGGGTTGATCATCGGCGCGTCCGAGAAGCTCGCCGAGGTCTACCTGGGGCCGCTGATCGGCGGCGGTATCGAGGGCTGGTTCGCCTACGTGATGGCGCTGCTGTTCCTGCTCGTGCGGCCCGAAGGCCTGTTCGGCGAACGCCACATCGACCGGGTCTGACGCCATGCTCTACAGAGAAGCCGGACAGTTCAAGACCAGCTACGCGGCCGACCAGCAGCTGTTTCCCATCCTGCAGGACCGCATCGGCGTCATCTCTCTGCTGGCCGTCGCGGCGGTCGGCGTGCCGCTGATTGCCAGCGACTACTGGCTCACCGCCATCCTCATCCCGTTCCTGGTGTTCGCGCTCGCGGCGCTGGGGCTCAACATCCTCACGGGCTATGCGGGGCAGCTGTCCCTGGGCACGGCGGCGTTCATGGCGGTCGGGGCCTTTGCAACCTACAACTTCCACCTGCGAGTGCCGGGCCTGCCGATTCTCGTGTCGTTCGCGCTGGGTGGCGTCTCCGCGGCGGCCGTGGGTGTGCTGTTCGGCCTGCCCAGCCTGCGCATCAAGGGGTTCTATCTGGCGGTCGCCACGCTGGCGGCCCAGTTCTTCATCCCCTGGCTGCTGGTGAAGGTGAGCTGGTTCTCCAACAACAGCTCGTCCGGGGTGATCACCGCGCAGCCCGTGGAGATCCTCGGGTTCGTGTTCGACAGTCCGGTGCGCAAGTACCTGCTCGTTCTGGTCGTCGTCTCCGTGATGGCGCTCGCCGCCAAGAACCTCGTACGCAGTTCCGTCGGGCGCGCCTGGATGGCGGTACGCGACATGGACGTCGCGGCCGAGGTGATCGGCATTCGCATCATGCGCACGAAGCTCGTGGCCTTCGCGGTCAGCTCCTTCTACTGCGGCGTCGCCGGCGCACTCTACGCGTACGCGTACCTCGGCAGCGTGGAGCCCGACGGCTTCAACCTGGACCTCTCGTTCCGCATTCTCTTCATGATCATCATCGGCGGCGTGGGCAGCATCATGGGGTCCTTCCTCGGTGCGGCCTTCATCACGCTGCTGCCGATCTTCCTGGACATCGTCCTGACGGACGGCGCCCTGTGGCTGGGGCTCAATCTTCCGTCCGGCATGACCTCGATGGCGCAGCTGGTGGTGTTCGGCGCGCTCATCATCTTCTTCCTGATCGTGGAGCCGCTGGGACTGGCCCGGCTGTGGCAGATCGGCAAGGAGAAGCTCAGACTGTGGCCGTTTCCGCACTGATATCCCGGGTCAACCCGGTGCCGGTGCGGCGGCGTTGAGGACGAAGGCGACGCCCGGCGGGGCCAGGCGCGACGACAGACACTTCGAAGGAGGACGGATCATGGCTTGGAAGAAGACGGTGGCGGCTGCAGTGACGGCAGTGGCCTGTCTGGCCGGCGGCACCGCGGCCTGGGCCCAGCAGGCGGGAACGCAGTTCATCGGGATCACCGGATACCGGGTCGGGCCCTACGGTGCCAACGGCGCGGCGTTCTTCGGCGGCTTCATCGACTACCTGCAGCTCATCAACCTGCGTGACGGCGGTGTCAACGGCGTCAAGCTGTCGTGGGAGGAATGCGAGACCGAGTACAACAACGCCAAGGGCGTCGAGTGCTACGAGCGCCTCAAGACCAAGTCCGCCACCGGCCCCACGGCCATCCACCCCATGTCGACCGGCATCACCTACGCCATCATCGACAAGGCGCCCACGGACAAGATCCCGCTCATCACCTTCGGCTACGGACGCACCGATGCCACGGACGGCCGGGTGTTCCCCTGGGTGTTTCCGATCATGTCGAACTACTGGGACGGCGCCACCGGCATCATCAAGTTCATCGGGTCCAAGGAGGGCGGTGACGCGAATCTCAAGGGCAAGAAGATCGTGCTGCTCTATCACGATTCCGCCTACGGCAAGGAGCCGCACGCCGTGCTGGAGGCCGAGGCCACCAAGCTTGGCTTCGAGCTGAAGATGATCCCCGTGCCGCACCCCGGCAACGAGCAGCAGTCGCAGTGGCTGCAGATCCGCCAGTACAAGCCCGACTGGGTCATCAACTGGGGCTGGGGCGTGATGTCCGCCACCGCGCTGCAGACCGCGCAGAAGGTGGGCTTCCCGCGCGAGAAGATCGTCGGCAACTGGTGGGCGGGCACCGAGGTGGATACCGAAGCCGCGGGCCCCGCGGCCACCGGTTACTACGCGGCAAGCCTCAACCTCGGCGGCAAGGGCTTCCCGGTCGTGCAGGACATCGAGCAGATCGTCTACGGCAAGGGCAAGGTGGGCAGCAATCCCAAGCTGATCGGCACCGTGCTCTGGAACCGGGGTGTCGCCGCCGCGATGATGACGGTCGAGGCCGTGCGCAAGGCGCAGGAGAAGTACGGCAAGAAGCCCGTCACCGGCGAGCAGGTGCGCTGGGGGCTGGAGAACCTCAACATCGACGCCGGCCGCCTCAAGGCGATGGGCTTCAACACGATGCTCCCGCCCATCAAGGTGTCCTGCCAGGACCACGGCGGCTCGGGTCAGGTGCGCTTCCAGCAGTGGACCGGATCGGAGTGGAAGTCTGCCTCCGACTGGATGAAGGGTGACTCCGCTCTGGTGCGCAAGATGATCGAGGAGTCGGCGGCCAAGTACGCCGCCGAGAAGGGCATCAAGCCCGAGTGCATGGGCAGCTGACGCCGCACCAGGGGAGGCGCCGGGGGCGCCTCCCGATCCGCCGATCCAGGACGATCCAGCCATGCTCTCCATCAACAACATCGAGGTCATCTACGATCACGTGATCCTCGTGCTCAAGGGCGTGTCCCTCGAAGTGCCGCAGGGGCGCATCGTGGCGCTGCTCGGCGGCAACGGCGCGGGCAAGACCACCACGCTCAAGGCCATCTCGAACCTGCTGCGCTCGGAGCGCGGCGAGGTCACCAAGGGATCCATCGAGTACAAGGGCGAGCGCATCGACCGCCTGAGCCCGTCCGAGCTCGTGCGGCGAGGCGTGGTGCAGGTGATGGAAGGGCGGCACTGCTTCCAGCACCTGACCGTGGAGGAGAACCTGCTCACCGGCGCCTTCACGCGTTCGGGCTCGCGCGCGGAGATCGCGCAGGACCTCGAAAAGGTCTACACGTACTTTCCGCGCCTCAAGGTGCGGCGCAAGAGCCAGTCCGGCTACACCTCCGGCGGCGAGCAGCAGATGACCGCCGTCGGCCGCGCGCTCATGGCGCGCCCCGCCATGATTCTCCTCGACGAGCCTTCGATGGGTCTCGCACCACAGGTGGTGGAGGAGATCTTCGAGATCGTGAAGGACCTGAACGCGAAGGAAGGCGTGAGCTTCCTCCTCGCCGAGCAGAACACCATGGTCGCACTGCGCTATGCCAACTACGGCTACATCCTCGAGAACGGGCGCGTGGTGATGGACGGCGACGCCGAGGACCTCCGGACCAACGAGGACGTCAAGGAGTTCTACCTGGGCCTGTCGACCGCCGGGCGCAAGAGCTTCCGCGACGCCAAGCACTACCGCCGGCGCAAGCGCTGGCTCGCCTGATTCCGCGGACGGCCCCGTCCGCACGACCGAGACCTAGCCCATGACCAGCCCGTATCTCGACGATCTCGAAGCCCGGCCGCCCGAGGTGCGCGAACGCGCGCTGTTCACCCGGCTGCGGGACCAGATCGACAACGCCAAGAAGAACTCGCCTTACTTCGGGCGCGTGCTTGCCGACGTGCCGGCGCATGCCGCCCCCGACCGCGCAGCGCTGGCGAAGCTGCCGGTCACGCGGAAGTCCGATCTCATCGCGCTGCAGAAGGCCGAGCCGCCGTTCGGCGGCCTGCTCGCGGTGAAGGTGTCGCAGCTCGGACGCGTGTTCGCCTCACCGGGACCCATCTACGACCCGCAGGGCGATCAGAAGGACTACTGGGGGTTCGCCCGCGCGCTGTACGCCGCGGGTTTCCGGCAGGGCGAGCTGGTGCACAACACCTTCTCCTACCACTTCACACCGGCCGGCTTCATGATGGACCTCGCCGCGCAGGCGATCGGCTGCCCCGTGTTCCCCGCCGGCATCGGTCAGACCGAGCTGCAGGTGCAGACCATCTCGGACCTGAAGCCCGTGTGCTATGCCGGCACACCGTCGTTCCTGAAGATCCTGCTGGAGAAGGCCGACGAGATGAAGGCCGACATCTCCTGCATCCGCAAGGCCGCGGTCAGCGGCGAGGCTTTCCTGCCGCCCGTGCGCAAGCTGCTCGCGGACCGCGGCATCGAGGGCTACCAGTCCTACGGCACGGCCGATCTGGGGCTCGTGGCCTACGAGACGCCCGCGCGCGAAGGGCTCGTGGTGGACGAGGGCGTGATCGTCGAGATCGTGCGGCCCGGCACCGGCGACCCCGTGGCGGAAGGCGAGGTCGGCGAGGTCGTCGTCACGACCCTCACTTCCGACTACCCGCTCATCCGCTTCGCGACGGGCGATCTGTCAGCGGTGCTCTCCGGCATCAGTCCCTGCGGCCGGACGAACATGCGCATCAAGGGCTGGATGGGGCGCGCCGACCAGACCACCAAGGTGAAGGGCATGTTCGTGCACCCCTCGCAGATCGCGGAGGTGGTGCGCCGTCACGCCGAGATCACGAAGGCCCGCCTCACGGTGAGCCATGACGCCGACCGCAACGATGTGATGACCCTGGCGTGCGAGGTGGCCGGGAGCCCCGGCGGACTCGCCGACGCGGTCGGTCAGTCGATCCGCGACGTGTGCAAGCTTCGCGGAGAAGTCACGCTCGTGGCGCCCGGCTCGCTGCCGAACGATGGCAAGGTGATCGAGGACGTGCGGAAGTACGACTAGACGGGCGCTTGTCTCTTCCCCTTGGTTGGTCGACCACCTATCTGGTTCATGACGACGTGCGGCTCTACCGCCGCAACTGCAACGTTCCGCGCCACCGGGAGTAGGCAAGTGCGGGGTCGTCGGTCGGCACGGTTTCGTAGGTGCCGCCCCCAGTCGCGTTGGTGTACTTGCCGGTACCGAGTCCCGTTTCGTACTTGCCAGCGCCGAACGACAGGGATCGGAAACTGAAGAGGTCCCCGTCCTTGTGCACGCCCACACAGGAAGTCACGCAGTTTCCTTCCGTTCCGCCCGGCGCGACCCGGCACACCCAGCGGCATTCCATGCTGGCCCCCTGTAGCGGGTAGGTCGCGTCCTCGGTGGAGATGTGGACCTTGGACCCAGCGTTCCACAGCGATTCGACGCGTTGACCATTCATGCCGTGAATGAAATTCATCCACGGCATGAAGGCCCGTAGTGCCGCAGCCGCTCGCCCGACCGAACCTCAAGGATTCAGTTTCAGCCCCGCCTC
>CAZXJW010000213.1:0-6251 GCA_964641005.1 uncultured Rhodocyclaceae bacterium | reverse complement strand
GATGCCGACGTCGAAGTAGCGCGTCGGATGCTCCTTGGAGAAGCGCACCAGCCCCTCGTACTGGCGCAACGTGCCCATGCGGGTGCGCCGGCCCGTGAGAATCTTGTGCGGGTAGGTCTGGTGGCCCACGTCCCAGACGATCCGGTCCTCGGGCGTGTTGAACACCGCGTGCAGCGCGATGGTGAGCTCGACGGTGCCGAGGTTCGAGGACAGGTGGCCGCCGGTGCTGGCCACCGACTCGATCAGGAACTCGCGCAGTTCGCGGGCGAGCTGGTGCAGGCGCTTGCGGTCGAGCGCGCGCAGCTGGGCGGGGTCGTCGATGGTCTCGAGCAGTTCGTAGGACATCAGAATTCGCGATTCACGATGAAGCGGCCGAGCGCGGCCAGGCGGTTGCCGGCGGGCCCCAGGGGAGCGAGCGCGGCGAGCGCGTCGTCGAGCAGGCCAGCGGCGAAGCGGCGCGCGCCCTCCACGCCGAGCACGCTCACATAGGTGGGTTTCCCGTGGTCGGCGTCCTTGCCGGCGGTCTTGCCCAGGGTGGCGGTGCTGGCGGTGGCGTCGAGCACGTCGTCCACCACCTGGAAGGCCAGGCCGGCGAACTTGGCGAAGTGATCCAGCCCTTCGGAGGCCCTGGGCTCGAGCGGGGCGCCGCAACGCGCGCCCATGAGCACGGCGGCGCGGATCAGGGCGCCGGTCTTGTGGGCGTGCATGAACTCCAGTTCGGTGAGGTCGAGGCTGCGGCCCTGGGCCGCCAGGTCCACGGCCTGGCCGCCGGCCATGCCGCGCGAGCCGGCCGCCACCGCCAGACGTCCCACCAGGTCGGCACGGGCGGCGGGTTCGGCCGCGGCCTCGGCCAGCACCTGGAAGGCGAGCGTCTGCAGGCTGTCGCCCACCAGCAGCGCCATGGCCTCGTCGTACTGCACGTGCACCGTGGGCTTGCCACGGCGCAGCGTGTCGTCGTCCATGCAGGGCATGTCGTCGTGGACCAGGGAGTACACGTGCACCAGTTCCACGGCGGCGGCGGCGCGGTCGACGGCGTCATCGGCAGCCCCGGAGGCCTCGCCGGCCGCGTAGGCCAGCAGCGGGCGCATGCGCTTGCCCCCGCCCAGGACCGCATAGCGCATGGCCTCGTGCAGGCGGCACGGCTCCACGGAAGCAGGCGGCAGCAGGCGATCCAGCACCGCCTCGATGCGGGCCTGCCGGTCCTGCATCCAGGCGGCGAGTTCTGCCGGGATCATCGATCAGGAACCGCCGTCGGCCGGGAAGTCCTGCAGGACGCCGCCCTCGAGGACCTGGACCTGCTGCTCGGCCGCCGCCAGCACGCCCTGGCAGTGGCGCAGCAGCTCCGCGCGGCGCCGGTAGGCGGCGATGGAGCGCTCCAGGGGGAGGCGGCAGGTCTCCAGGGAGGCGACGAGGTCCGCGAGCGCGGCCAGGGCGGCTTCGAAGCTCTGCGGCGGTTGGGGGTCGGCGGCCTTGGCCATGGGCGCTCTTGTGGCGTGCGGGCGACTGCGGGAGGGCGGAAGGCTACCGGACACGGGCGCAGGGGGTCAACGCGGGCCCACGGAGGGCGCCTGGGCCCTGCCAAACAAGGACTTCCGCTGCCCACGTTCCCCTTGCCCGGGGGTGGGGGTGGGGGTACAGTCCCGCTCCCCGAATGGGGGGGAGATGGGGCCGTTCCAGGGTGTTTCCGGGGGCGGCCTTCGCATTTCGCCCCCGGGGAGATGCAATCCGGCGGGCCCCAGACCCGGCCTTGCCGACCCGTCCTTGAAACTCGTGAAACCGGAGGACCCACAGGGATCATGTCCGACCTGGCCGTAGTCACCGCGCTGGCCCAAACCCCGACCCAACTCCCGATCGACTGGTACTTCGATCCGGCCGTCTTCGAACTGGAGAAACGACTCCTCTTCGATGGCGGGCCCGGCTACGTCGGCCACGAGCTGATGGTGCCGGAACAGGGTGACTACCACAGCCTCGAGTGGATGGGTCACGGCAAGGCGCTGGTGCACAACGCCGGGGGCGTGGACCTGATCAGCAACGTCTGCCGGCACCGCCAGGCCGTCATGCTCAAGGGCCGCGGCAACGCCGAGCACATCGTCTGCCCGCTGCACCGCTGGACCTATGACACCCGGGGCAAGCTGCTGGGCGCGCCGCACTTCCCGGGCAACCCATGCCTGGACCTCGCCCGCACGCCGCTGCAGCAGTGGCACGGCCTGCGATTCGCGGGTCCGCGCGACGTGGCCGCCGACCTGGGGCGCATGCAGACCGGCGTGGCCTTCGACTTCTCGGGCTACCGCTTCCACAGCGTGCGCATCGACGAGTATCCGGTGAACTGGAAGGCCTTCATCGAGGTGTACCTCGAGGACTACCACGTGGTGCCCTTCCACCCGGGGCTGGGGCGGTTCGTGGACTGCGACGGCCTGAAGTGGGAGTTCGGCGACTGGTGGAGCGTGCAGACCGTGGGCGTGTTCCAGGACCTCGCCAGGCCCGGCACGAGGACCTACCAGCGCTGGCACGACGCGGTGAAGGCCTACTACGGCGGCACCACGCCGCCGCACGGCGCCATCTGGCTCACCTACTACCCCAACATCATGGTGGAGTGGTATCCGCACGTGCTGGTGATCTCGCACGTCGTCCCGCGCGGCCCCGAGGCCTGCACCAACGTGGTGGAGTTCTACTACCCGGAGGACATCGCGCTGTTCGAGCCCGAGTTCGTGGAGGCCCAGCAGGCGGCCTACATGGAGACGGCGGTGGA
Source organism: uncultured Rhodocyclaceae bacterium (assembly GCA_964641005.1). GTDB lineage: Bacteria > Pseudomonadota > Gammaproteobacteria > Burkholderiales. The sequence goes on along the minus strand of CAZXJW010000213.1, from coordinate 3,502 downwards.
GGACGAGGAGATCTGCGTGCGCATGCAGGAGGGCCGCAAGGCGCTCTGGCTGCGCGGCGAGAACGAGTTCGGCCCCTACCAGTCGCCCATGGAGGACGGCATGGTGCACTTCCACGAGTACCTGCGGCGCGAACTCGGCCCGCACCTCGCGAAGCGCGCCGGCTGAGCGCCGTCTCCCCCGGCGAACGCCGCCCTCCCCGGGCGGCGTTGTTTTTTCCACCCCCGTGAACACCCCCTCCCCCTTCGGCGCGCTGTGGATGCTGCTGGCAGGCGTGCTGTTCGCCGCCATGGGCGTGTTCGCGAAGCTGGGCGCACAGTGGTTCGGCGCCGGCGAACTGGTGTTCTGGCGCTCGGTGATCGGTCTGCTGTCCCTGGCGGCGCTGGCGCGCCTGAAGGGCTGGCCGCTGGCCACGCCCCACTGGAAGCTGCACCTCACGCGGGGCCTGTCCGGCGTGGTGTCGCTGGGCCTGTACTTCTGGTGCATCGCCCGCCTGCCCCTGGCCACGGCGGTGACCCTCAACTACACCTCGCCGCTGTTCCTGGCCCTGCTCACCACGCTGCTGCTGCACGAGCGCTTCCGTCCCGGGCTGGTGGCCGCCGTGGGGCTGTCCTTCGCGGGCGTCGTGCTGCTGCTCGAGCCCACCCTGCGCGAGGACCAGTGGCGCGATGCCCTGCTCGGGCTCGCCTCGGGCGTGCTGGCGGCCGTGGCCTACCTAAACGTGAAGAAGCTCGGCGCCACCGGCGAGCCCGGCTGGCGGGTGGTGTTCTGGTTCACGGTGGTCTCCACGGCCGTGTCCGCGGCCTGGCTCGCCGTGACCGGCTTCACCGTGCCCGACGCCCACAACGCCTGGACGCTGCTGGGCGTGGGCGCCACGGCCACCGTGGCCCAGTACGCCATGACCCGTGCCTACCACACCGGCAACACCCTGGTGGTGGGCGCCTTCTCCTACTCGACGGTGGTGTTCTCGACGCTGTTCGGCATCGCCCTGTGGGGCGAGCACCTGGAGGCCGCGTCCTGGGCCGGCATGGCCCTGATCATCGGCGGCGGCGTGCTCTGCCTGCGGGCCGGGCGGCGCCCGCGCTAAACTCGGGTCACCATGATCACCATCGAAACCACTGGGCGGCTCATCACCGTGGGCGTGTTCGGCGAATTCGCCCTCGCCGACTTCCGCCGCTTCGAGCACGAGGTCCTCGAGACCCTGCGCGTGGCGGGTTCCGTCGACCTGCTGCTCGACCTGCGCGACATGCAGGACTACACCCTGGACGTGGCCTGGGAGGACCTGCGCTTCGTGCGTGCCCACGCCCACGACTTCCGCCGCGTGGCGGTGGTGTCGGGCAACCGCTGGCACGGCTGGCTCGCCTGGGTGAACCGTCTGCTGGTGGACGCCGAGGTGCAGCTGTTCGAGAACGAGGCGGCGGCGCGCCACTGGCTCGCGGAGAACGCGGCGGCGACGCCGCGCTTCATGAACTGGTCCACGCTGGTGTCCATCGCCGACCTGGCGGCCCACCTGCGCGACCCGGGGCTGGTGGTGTTCGACTGCCGCCATGACCTCATGAAGCCGGCCTTCGGCGCCGAGGCGTACCGGATGTCGCATCTTCCCGGGGCCCGGTTCGCCTCGGTGGACGACGACCTGTCGGGACCGACCACCGGGAAGAACGGCCGCCATCCCCTGCCCGACCCGCAGGCCTTCATGGACTGGCTCGGGCGCATGGGCGTGTCCAACGACACCCAGGTGGTGGCCTACGACCAGGCCGGCGGCATGTACGCCGCGCGGCTGTGGGGGCTGATGAAGCACTGGCTCGGCCACCATCGCGTGGCGGTGCTCGACGGCGGCTGGGAGCTGTGGGTGCGCACGGGACATCCCGTCACCGACGCGCTGCCCTCGCCCATCGCCACCACCTTCCGCGGCACGCCCTCGGGCGCCCGCGTGGGCGTGGAGGAAGTGGTGGCCCACCTGGGCGATGGCAGCATGCGCATCGTGGACGCCCGCGCCGCCGACCGCTTCCGCGGCGAGAACGAGACCATCGACCCGGTGGGCGGCCACATCCCCGGCGCGGCCAACCGCTTCTTCCGCGACAACCTCGACGCCATGGGCTTCTTCCGGCCGCGCGACGAACTGCACGCGGCCTTCGTGGCCGTGGCCGCCGGCCGGCCGCCGCGCGAACTCGTGCACCAGTGCGGCTCGGGCATCTCGGCCTGCCACAACCTGCTCGCCATGGACATCGCCGGGCTGTCGGGCTCGCGGCTGTACGCGGGGTCGTGGAGCGAGTGGTGCGCGGATCCGGCGCGGCCGGTGGAACGCTGAACCCCGCGCTGCTCGCCGACCTCGTCCTGCTGCTCCACGCCGCCTTCGTGGCGTTCGTGGTGCTGGGCTTCGCGCTGGTGTGGGTCGGGCACTGGCGCGGATGGCAGTGGATCGCCAACCGCAGCTTCCGCTCGCTGCACCTCGCGGCCATCACCTTCGTGGCCCTGGAATCGCTGCTGGGCATGGTGTGCCCGCTCACGCAGTGGGAGGCGGCACTGCGCGGTGGCACGCCGGAGCGCTCCTTCGTGGCGCGCGCAGTGCACGCGGTGCTGTTCCATGACTTCCCCGAATGGGTGTTCACGGTGCTCTACGTGGCCTTCGCCGCGCTCACGGCCGCCACCATCCGCCTGGTACCCATGGCGCCGGCCCGGCGCTGATCAGTTCAGCGCCACCCGCTCGCCGAAGGGCACCGGGGCACGCCCCTTCACCAGCCACAGCACCGCGTAGTCGGGCGGCTGCTCGGGGAACTCGCCCTGGGCATCGGTGAAGTACACCAGCAGGTCGGGCCGCAGGCCCTCGCGCTCCACCCACTCGAACACCGGCGTGAAGCGCGTGCCGCCGCCGCCGGGGATGTGCTCCGGCAGGCGTACCGGTTCCCAGGCCGCGAAGCGCCACGGCCCGTCGGACGCGAGGCGCTCGTCGCAGGCGTGGATCACCAGTTCGGCCTGCACCTGCGACTTGAGCGCCTCGAGCTCGCCGGTGAACTCGGCGAGCTCCGCGTCGGTGATGGAGCCGCTGGTGTCGAGCACCGCCACCAGGCGCAGCGAGCCGCTGGACAGGCGCGGCAGCAGCGCATCGCCGTCGCGCCGTCGTGGCCGGGTGAAGCTGTAGTCGTCGCGCGCCGCGCTCATCACGTGGCGCGCCAGCAGCGCCCGCCAGGGCAGCGCCGGCTCGATGAGCCGCTCCAGGCGGCGCAGCCAGGAATCGCCCAGCCGGCCCGCCTCGCGGGCGGCCTGGGCCGCGGCGGCCACGCGCGAGCGCCAGAGCTGCTCGAGGTCGGCGGCGGTGACGGCCGCGTCGGCGCCGGGATCGCCGCTCTGCCCCGCGGGACGATGGCGGCGCGGGGCGTTGCCGGCGTCGTTCCAGCTGTCGTCGAGATCTTCCGCCTCGTCCTCGTCGTCGCGGGCGGCCACGCCATCCCGGCCGGCGGAAGGCGTGGGCGTCGCCGCGCCGAGGCCAGCTTCCGTGCGACGTCC
>CAZXJW010000212.1:0-6301 GCA_964641005.1 uncultured Rhodocyclaceae bacterium | reverse complement strand
GTTCTATTCACCACTCTGCAACACCCGGACGGATGCATGGGGCGGATCGTTCGAGAACCGCATCCGGCTGTCGCTGGAGGTGGCGACTTCGATCCGGGAGCACTGGCCGCCCGAGAAGCCGCTGTTCTTTCGCATCTCCGCCACGGACCGCATCGAGGGCGGCTGGGACGTGCAGGACAGCGTCGCGTTCGCAAGAGCGCTGAAGGCGAGGGGCGTGGACGTCATCGATTGCTCGAGCGGCGGCATCGGCGGTCCCCATCCGGCCGTGCAGTTCCCGCTGGGCCGCGCGTTCCAGGCCGATCTGTCCGAAGCCATCCGTCACCAGGCCGACATGGCCTCCATGGCAGTCGGGTTCATCTGGGAGGCCGAGACGGCCAATGCCGTGATCGAGGCGGGGCAGGCGGACCTGGTCGCCGTGGGCAGGGAGTTGCTGAACGATCCGAACTGGGCGTTGCACGCGGCGGAACGGCTGGGGGTCGATTGCGACCATTCGCTGTGGGATCCGGCGTTCGGCTGGTGGCTGAACAAGCGTGCGCGCGTGATGCGGAAACTCGGACTCGGGAACGCGGCGCAAGGGCCGCAGGCGCGGAACAGGATGTCCTCGACCGTTGCCGGGGGGGGCGATCCGGTGACCGCCGGCCCATCGGTCCGCCGGTTGCAGGCTGGCGATCTTCGGGCGCTTCGCGAAGTCCTGGACGTGTTCGGGCGCGCCTTCGAGGACCCGGACACGTATTCGGGCAGGCAACCGCGCGACGAGTACCTGCAGAGCCTCCTCTCCGATCCATCGTTCATTGCGCTCGAGGGCCGCCACGGCGCAACCGTCGCGGGTGGCCTGGTGGCCTACGAGTTGCGCAAGTTCGAGCAGGAGCGAAGCGAGATCTACATCTACGACCTGGCCGTCCTGGAACCGTACCGGAGGCAGGGCGTGGCAACGGCCATGATCCAGGCGTTGCGGCAGATCGCCCTCCAGCGGGCCGCCCATGTGATCTTCGTCCAGGCCGACTACGGCGATGAGGCGGCGGTCGCCCTCTACACGAAGCTCGGGACGCGGGAAGACGTGATGCACTTCGACATTCCGCCAGAGGCTGCCTCCGGATGAGGCGTCGCCTGCGGGCGCGAAGCTTGCATGGTGCGCCTGCATGGACGAAATCCTTGCGGCATTCGTTGGCCCCATCGCGCCGTGGCTCACGACGTTTTCCTTTGCCGCGGTGGTCGTGATGCGCAAGTCCATCCGCAAGCCTCACGTCATCGCGCTGGTCCTGATCACCGTGCTGGCCTTGCTGGCGTTCTTTTCCGTGATCCTCCTCGGGCTGGCCGGCTGGCGCATTCCACCGCTGCTTTTCGATTGGGTGCTCAGGCTGCTGGGCATCCTGGTGCTGGTGTGCGGTCCCGCGGTCGGCTTCTGGACGATCCTCAGGGTGCTGGGTTTCGTGCCGGACGAGACCGTGGTGGTGCTGCCGCGCACACGCCTTCCGCGAGCGCCGCGCTAAACTCTCTATCCGGTCCGGCGACGGACTGCGCGGGGCTGGTGGTCGGGGAAGCCGCGCCCCGTGCGCCGCGCGCCCGCCGGGTCGTCCGTGCCGCATCCACGCCCCGCCACCAAGGAGGTGCCCATGCTCCAGCTTCGTCCCAACTGCGAGTGCTGCGACGTCGATCTCCCGCCCGAGTCGGCGGACGCGCGCATCTGTTCCTTCGAGTGCACCTTCTGCCGGAACTGCGCCGAGGGCGTGCTGGCAGGGCGCTGCCCGAACTGTGGCGGCGAACTGGTGAACCGGCCGAGGCGGCCGGTGGAGAAGCTGGCGAAGTTTCCCGCGTCCACCGAGCGGGTGTACAAGCCGCAGGGTTGCGGAAGGCAGGCCGCGTAGTCGGCCCGGCGGACCGCGGTCACCACCGAAGGCCTCCCGCCGGAACGCGTTCCATGGACATCCGCATCGCCACCACCGATGCCGAAATCGCCGCCTGCCATCCGGTCATGCGCGAGCTGCGCCCTCACGTCCCCGAGGATCAGTTCGTCGCCAGGGTCCGTGCCCAGGAGGTCGCGGGCTACCGGCTCGCGTGTATCGAGGAAGACGGCGCCGTGGTGGCGGTGGCGGGCTTTCGCATCGGCGAGAACCTCGCCTGGGGACGCTTCCTGTACGTGGACGACCTGGTCACGCTTGCGGCGGTCCGCTCGCGGGGCCACGGGGCCGCGCTGCTGTCGTGGCTGCGGGCCCACGCGGTTCGCGAGGGCTGCGCCCAGCTGCACCTGGACTCGGGCATCCAGCGCAAGGACGCCCACCGCTTCTACGAGCGCGAGGGCATGACCATGACCAGCCTGCACTTCGCCGAGAAGATCACTCCCCCCGGGAGCGACTGAGGGGCGCGGAAGGCATGCCGCACCCCTCGGGATCACGCCGCGAAAGCGGACTTCGGGTACGCCCGCGCCGACTCACGGACGCCGGCGCGTGAGCAGGTAGAACAGCGGTCCGAAGGAACCCACCGCGAGGGTCGCCACGATCCAGGGCCAGGGGTTGCGGCCCGAGGCGCGCGCATCGCGCCACATCCAGATCATCACCAGCGTGAGGGCGATCACCAGGTCGGCGAACACCTGGGCGGGCCCGAAGCTGCGGAAATGCGGCTCGATGATCCCCCACACGCCGTGGTCGCGGACCGCGAGCGTGGTGAGTATGCCGAACAGGACGATGACGGTGAGCAGGATGGCGCGTTGCATGGCGGGATGCTCCCTTGAGTAATGGTGCCCCCAGTCTCGCCGCACGCCGTGCTCGCGGCAATTACCTGCAAGGTCATTGAACGCCGGCCGGCCTGTGGTTCAATCCGCCCATGGCCTCCGCCTCCGCCACCCTCACGGACACCCTGCGCCAGGCGCGCCGGGCCGCCCGCCTGAGCCAGCTCGAACTCTCCCTGCGCGTGGGCGTCTCCCAGCGGCACGTGAGCTTCGTGGAGAGCGGCCGCGCCAATCCCAGCCGGGAGCTGCTCATGGCCTGGCTGCAGGAACTCGAGGCGCCGCTGGCGGTGCGCAACGCGGCCCTGCTGCAGGCGGGCTACGCGCCGGCCTACGGCACGGGCACGCTGGGCGATCCCGTGCTCGCCCAGGCCGACGAGGCCATGACGCGCCTGCTCGAGGCCCACGACCCCATGCCCGGCCTGCTCATCGACGCGCACTGGAACATCGTCAGGCTCAACCGAGGCGCTCGCTGGCTCGCCTTCACGCTGCTGCCCTGGGCCGCGGACCTGCCGGAGGGGACGCCCATGAACATGCTCGACCTGTTCGTGCATCCGGAGGGTTTCACGCGCCACATGGTCAACCTGGCCGAGGTGGCACCGGCGATGCTCTCGCACCTGCGCGGCGAGGCGGCGGTACAGCCCGCGCTGGCGCCGCGGGTGGCCGCCTTCGAGGAGACGCTGCGCGCGCGGCTCGGCGAGCTGCATCCCCATGCGGGCTGGACCCGTCCCGCAGCGCCGGTGCTCACCACGCGCTTCGCCACGCCCCACGGCGAGCTGGCGTTCTTCAGCATGTTCACCACCTTCGGCACGCCCCAGGACATCACGCTCGCGTCGCTGCGCGTGGAGCACATGTTCGCGGCTGACGAGGCCACCGCGGCGGTGTTGCGTGGCCAGGTGAGCTGAGTCTGCCCGCTCAGAGATCCTCGATGCGCGTGAAGGTCTCCTCGGCAGGCTCGCCCGTGGACGGGTCGATCCACCCGGAGATGCCCAGTTCCTCCTCGGCTTCCTCCAGCGTCTCGCCTTCCTCGATGCCTTCCTCGCCCGAGAGCTCCATGTCCTGGATCGCCTCGCGCAGGCTGGCGAAGGGGCCGTACTCGCGGCCGGTATCGTCGGACTGCCAGTAGAACCCGTCGGGGCGTTCCACCACGCGGGTGTGGTCGGGGCTGGACGGGCTTTCCGGGATGGGTTGTTTCATGATCGGCCTCCGGGCGTGTCGGGCGGCGCGTGCAACCCGTGCCGCGCACCCACTCTACGCCCGTCTGCGGCGCGTGGGCACTCCCCGGCGAGTCGCCGTTTCGCGACCGGTTGCGCCCGCCACGGGGCGGGTGCCGAAGCTGGCATCATCGCGACGGCGGCGCAGCGCCGGCGCGACCGGTGGGCGCCGACGAACCCTCACTCCCAACCCGTCACGCCCCACGCAAGACCCATCCGAGCCCAAGTCCATGCCGACCCTCAACGTCCAGATCCAGCCCGACCGCGACCCGGGCCTCGACCTCCGCGCCGCGCTGGCGCTGCTGTCCTCGGCGGCCGAGATGGCGGCCGCGGAACTGGAAGTCACCGAAGGTGAGGACGCCGGTCCGTACGTGAACTACTTCTACCGCTCCGCCGACCTGGGCCGGCTGTGGGAGACACTGCGCAACCACGTGTTCGGCGAGCCTGCCGTGGGCGACCGCATCGCGGCGGCTTCCATCGTGACCTGCGAGGGACGGGAGGGCTGGGACGATTTCCTGCTGCTGCACCACTTCGACCGGCGGCATGCGCTGGATCAGTTGCCCGACGCGTGATCGGGTGGGGACCGTGGACTGCGCGGGCCCGTGACGTCAGCGAAAGACCATCAGTCCGAGGTGAGTCTCGAAAGCGTCGATCAAGAATCGATCCTCTGCGACTCGAGGTCTCCTTCCCACGGAAGACGGGCTCGGTACTGTCGCAGGCGTGCCTGCTTGCGGAGGCGAAGAAGCGTTCGCAATCCGAGCTCCACGGCCTCGCGCTTGGTCTTGAGGCCGGTGGCCCGCAGGGTGTCCCGCATGAGCTTTTCGTCGATGACGATGTTCGTTCGCATGATGTGTCTCTGATCCTCGATTCGTACACATTACCGTCCGGACGAGCGTTGATTCGAAGCTCGGGTCCTTGCGACCCGGCGCTATAGTTCCGGTCCTGCGACCACCCCACATCCATGCCCGTCCTCGACCGCATCGAACTCTGGTTCGTCACCGTGCCGCTGCCTGCGCCGTTCTCTCCGGCGTGGATTCCCGGGAGCACGCGTGCGCGGTATGCCTTCAACCTCGTCCGCCTGGTCACCGACGACGGCGTGGAGGGGTGGAGCGCCTTCCCCACCTCGGGGCGCGAGCGCGCCGGGCTGGGCGATCCGCTGGCCGACCTGTTCCTGGGATGCGATCCCGCCGACATCGAGCTCGTGCACGAGCGCCTCAAGATCCTCGCCATCGGCGGCAACCGCAACTGGTGGATCGAGCCGGCCTTCTGGGACATCAAGGCGAAGCTCGCCGGGCTGCCGCTGTACCGGCTGCTGGGCGGCACCGACCACCGGCTGCGCCTGTATGCCTCCTCGGGCGAGGTGCTCGCACCCGAGGCGCGCATCGAGGAGGCCGAGGCGCGGCTGGCCGAGGGTTTCGGCACGCTCAAGGTGCGCGTGCACGACTTCGACGAGCGCGTGGACACCGCCCAGGTGCAGGCGGTGGCCGGGGCCATGCGCGGCCGCATGGCCATCGCCGTGGACTGCAACCAGGCCTTCCGGCTGACGCAGTTCGGCGATGCGCCGCGCTGGGACCTGGCGCGCGCGAAGCGCTTCGCCGATGCCGCCGCCGACGCGGGCCTGGCCTGGGTGGAGGAGCCGCTGTTCATGGAGTGGTTCGACGAGATGGCCGAGCTCGCGGCGTACTCCCGCGTGCCCGTCGCCGGGGGTGAACTGCACACCTCCGGCTGGCCCGAGCTGCGCACCATGGTCGAGAAGCGCTGCTACCACGTGTTCCAGGCCGACGCCATGTGGGCGGGCGGCGTGAAGGAGTGCATGCAGGTGGCGCGGCTGTGCCGCGAGCGCGGGCTGGGGTTCACGGCGCACAGCTGGAGCACGGGCATCGGCTTCATCGTCAATGCGCACGTCATGGCCGCGTCCGGGTTCGCGGCGGAACTTCCCTTCGAGTTTCCGCTGAGTCCGCCGGGGTGGACCGTGGAGGCGCGCGATGCGGTGCTCGCCGAGCCTTGGCGGCACGAGGGCGGGTGGTTCGAGATGCCGCAACGGCCGGGGCTGGGGTTCGAGATCGACCGCGATGCGCTGGGGCGGATGGGCGTGTGTTTCTTCCGTGCCGATCGCACTACCCGGGCGTGGATGCCGGAGGTGCTGTCGCAGGTGAACTTCAGGGGGACGAGATGAAGCGGCGCGAGGTACTCAATGCCCTGGCCGGGGTGGTTGTGGCGGGGCAGCTGCCGCGGGCGCTCGGGGAGGAGTATCCGTCGCGCCCCATCCGCCTCGTGGTGCCCTTCCCGGCGGGGTCGAGCTCGGACGTGAACGCGCGCCTGTTCGGCAAGGTGCTCTCCGAGCGGCTGCGCCAGAGCGTGGTGA
>CAZXJW010000211.1:0-6313 GCA_964641005.1 uncultured Rhodocyclaceae bacterium | reverse complement strand
CAGCAGGGTCTTCACGGAGGTTTCTCCCGGTGGCGATGCGACCGCGAGGTCACATCGGGCAGGTGTCCTTGTAGATGGAGTTCTTCGGCTGCGCGAACAGGCGCCGCACCATGTGCTCGAAGAACTCGAGCGGCGCGCACTCCATGTCGGGATCGAAGGCGTGGTTGTCGTAGAGGTCCACGAAGCGCGCCGTGCGCTCGAAGCAGGGATGGCCGCGGAACTGCTCGCGCATGTTCCGGTCGAGGCCGATGTGGTGGAAGAAGTTGTAGCCCTGGAAGATGCCGTGCTTCTCCACCATCCAGTGGTTGTCCGCCGAGACGAAGGGCTTGAGGATGGCGGCGCTCACGTCGGGGTGGTTCCAGGAACCCAGCGTGTCGCCGATGTCGTGCAGCAGCGCGCACACCACGAATTCCTCGTCCTCGCCGTTGCGCTGGGCGAGCGTGGCGGTGAGCAGCGAGTGCTGCAGCCGGTCCACCGCGAAGCCGCCGCAGTCGCCGCCCAGCAGCTTCAGGTGCGCGAGGATGCGATCGGGCAGTTCGCGCGCGAAGGGCACGTAGCGGGTGGTGATGATCTCCCAGTCGGCCTTCGTGCTCTCGGACATGGTCCGGAACGAAGCCGTGGCGTCGAGCAGGTCGCCCATGGTGTTCCCCTCCCCCGGGAATCGTTGTCGTGGCAGGAGTATAGCCGCGGCCTTGACGGCGGCGGCGGGCTTGGGCAGGGTGCGCCGTTTCCCGCCTCCGGACTCCGCTTCCATGACCGTCGCCACCGCCCCCGCCGCCACGCCCTCCGTGGCCCGGCGCCTGCGCAGCCAGCTCTCCATTCCGGTGGTGGGCGCACCACTGTTCATCGTCTCCAACCCTGACCTGGTGATCGCCCAGTGCATCAGTGGTGTGGTGGGCTCGTTCCCGGCGCTCAACGCCCGTCCGGCCGAGAAGCTCGACGCGTGGCTGCTGCAGATCAAGTCCGCCCTGGAGGCCCATCGCGCCGGGAATCCCGGCGCGAAGGTGGCGCCCTTTGCCGTGAACCAGATCGTGCACCCATCCAACGACCGGCTGGAGCACGACGTGGAGGCCTGCGTGCGCCACGAGGTGCCCATCGTCATCACCAGCCTCAGCGCGCCCGGCGCCATCGTGCCGCGCATCCATGCCTACGGCGGGCTGGTGTTCCACGACGTGATCAGCGTGCGCCACGCGAAGAAGGCGCTGGATGCAGGCGTGGACGGCCTGATCCTGGTGTGCGCCGGCGCTGGTGGCCACGCGGGCACCCTGAGCCCGTTCGCACTGCTGCGCGAGGTGCGCCGCTTCTACGACGGCATCATCCTGCTGTCCGGGTCCATCACCGACGGCGCCGGCGTGCTGGCGGCCGAGGCCATGGGGGCGGACTTCGCCTACGTCGGGACGCGGTTCATCGCCACGCGCGAGGCCAACGCCACCGAGGCCTACAAGGAGGGCATCGTTGCCGCACAGGCCACCGACGTCGTCTACACGCCCTATTTCACCGGCGTGCACGGCAACTACCTGCGCCAGAGCATCGTCAACGCGGGCCTCGACCCCGAGAACCTTCCGGAACGCGACAAGACTGCCATGGACTTCGGCACCGGCAAGGACAAGGGCGCGGGCAAGAAGCCGTGGAAGGACATCTGGGGCGTGGGCCAGGGGGTGGGCAACATCGACGACGTGCCCACCACCGCCGAGGTGGTGGCGCGCATGCGCGAGGAGTACGAGCGGGCGAAGGCGAGGTTGCTGGCGTAGGGCTTCCCGTCCACTTCCCCCCCTTCAAGGAAGGGGGGCCAGGGGGGATTTACGGCGGCTGGAGGGGGTCCGCGCGCGGAGAAATCCCCCCCTGCCCCCCTTCTTCGAAGGGGGGAGAGCCGGGGATCGAGGGTGTCGTCTGTCCGGGCGCGGCGATCGTCTCGATGTCAGCGTCTGCGGCAAGTGCTCGTCCCAGCAGGAATCGTCGCAACGCTTCCGGATCCCCTGTGGTCATGAACCGTGCGTGCCCCGTGAGCGGGCGCCCCGCGAGCATCGAGCGCTCCCTCAGCACGTCCCCGAGATGTCTGGCAATTGCCGGCGCCGGATCGATCACCGTCACCCCCGGCCCGCAGCGCCGGCGGATGGCCTCCATCAGGAAGGGATAGTGGGTGCAGGCCAGCACCACCACGTCGGCGCCGGCGGCCAGCACCGGGTCGAGGTAGCGCTCGAGCAGGCGCAGGGTCTCGGGATCCTCCGGATCGCCGCGCTCCACGTGGTCCGCCAGTCCGTCGCACACCTGGTTCACCAGCCGGATGCCCGCCGCGTGGCGGCCCGCGGTGGCCTTGAACAGGCGCCCCTGGAAGGTGGCCGGAGTGGCGAGGATGCCCACCACGCCCGAGCGCGTGAGCGCGGCGGCCGGCTTCACGGCCGGCTCCATGCCGAGGATCGGCACGTCGGGGAAGGTCTCGCGCAGGTGCTTGAGCGCCGCGGCCGAGGCCGTGTTGCAGGCCACCACCACGGCCTTGCACCCCTGGTCGAGCAGGAAGCGGGTGATGGACTCCGCGAAGCCGCGGATCTCGGGCTCCGGCCTTGGCCCGTAGGGCACGTGGGCCTGGTCGGCGAAGTAGAGCGTGTCCTCGTGGGGCATCGCGCGCACCACCTCGCGCCAGACCGAAAGTCCGCCCACCCCCGAGTCGAAGATGCCGATCGGGCGGTCGTCCACGAAGGCGGGGATGGTGCTCAGATGGCGCGCGCCAGCGCCGCGGCGTGGCCCAGGTAGGAGGCGGGCGTGAGGGCCAGCAGCCGTTCGCGGTCCGCCTCCGGGATGGGCAGTCCGCGGATCAGGGCGTGCAGCGCCTCGCGATCGATGCCGTGCCTGCCGCGGGTCAGGTCCTTGAGCTTCTCGTAGGCGCCTTCGATGCCGTGGCGGCGCATCACCGTCTGGATGGGCTCGGCCAGCACCTCCCAGCTGCCTTCGAGGTCGGCTTCCAGCGCGGCGGGATTGGGTTCGAGCTTGCCCAGGCCCTTGAGGCAGGAATCCCAGGCGAGCAGCGTGTGGCCCAGGGCCGTGCCGAGGTTGCGCAGCACGGTGGAGTCGGTGAGGTCGCGCTGCCAGCGTGACACCGGCAGCTTGGCGGAGAGGTGGTGCAGCAGTGCGTTGGCGAGCCCGAGGTTGCCCTCGGAGTTCTCGAAGTCGATGGGATTCACCTTGTGGGGCATGGTGGAGGAGCCCACCTCGCCGGCCTTGAGGCGCTGCTTGAAATAGTCGAGCGACACGTAGCCCCACACGTCGCGGTCGAGATCCAGCACCACCGTGTTGGCGCGGGCATAGGCGTCGCACAGCTCCGCCACGCCGTCGTGCGGCTCGATCTGGGTGGTGTAGGGGTTGAAGGCGAGCCCGAGCGACTGCACGAAGCGCTTCGCCAGGGCGGGCCAGTCCACGTCCGGGTACGCGGCCACGTGGGCGTTGTAGTTGCCCACGGCGCCGTTGATCTTGCCGGGCAGTTCGACGGCCGCGATGCGGCTGCGCGCCCGCTGCAGGCGCGCCACCACGTTGGCGATCTCCTTGCCCAGGGTGGTGGGCGTGGCGGGCTGGCCGTGGGTGCGCGAGAGCATGGGCTGGTCCGCCAGGGCATGGGCCATGTCCGTGAGCTTCGCGATCAGCGTGTCCAGCGCCGGCAGCATCACCGCCTTGCGCGAACCGGCCAGCATCAGGCTGTAGGCGAGGTTGTTGATGTCCTCGGAAGTGCAGGCGAAGTGGATGAACTGCCCGGCCTTCGCCACCTCGGGGTTCGCGGCGAAACGCTCGCGGATCCAGTACTCCACGGCCTTCACGTCGTGGTTGGTGCGTGCCTCGATCTCCTTCACCGCGGCCGCGTCGTCGGCGGAGAAGTCCGCCGCGCAGGCATCGATCTCCGCCAGGGTGCGGCGCGAGAAGGGCGGCAGCTCGGTGATGGCCGGCTCGTGGGCCAGGGCCTTGAGCCAGGCCAGTTCCACCTGCACGCGGTGGCGGATGAGCGCGGCCTCGCTGAACCAGGCGACCAGAGGCTCGGCCTTGGCGCGGTAGCGGCCGTCCAGGGGGGAGAGGGCGGTGAGGGAGGAGAGGGACATGGCGGATCCGCGCACGCAAAACGGAATTCTATCGAAACGCGCCGCGGCGCCGCGGCCAGTCTGGTCGGGCGCCTAGAATCGGCGCCATGGATCTCGACGCGCTCGTCCGCGAAGCCCGTGCCTGCCGCCATTGCGCGGCGCACCTGCCCCACGCGCCGCGGCCCGTGCTGCGCGTGTCGCCCACCGCGCGCCTGCTGATCATCGGCCAGGCCCCCGGCCGGCGCGTGCACGAGTCGGGCATTCCCTGGACCGATCCGTCCGGCGAACGGCTGCGCGAATGGCTGCAGCTGCCGCCGGAGCGCTTCTACGACCCCGCGCGCGTGGCCATCCTGCCCATGGGCATGTGCTATCCGGGCACCGTGGGTGGCGCCGACCTGCCGCCGCGCCGGGAGTGCGCGCCGCTGTGGCATCCGCGCCTGCTGCCGCTCATGCCCGCGGTGCGCCTCACGCTGCTGGTGGGCAGCTACGCCCAGGCCTTCCACCTCGGCGCGCGGCGCAGGTCCACGCTCGGCGATACCGTGCGCGCCTTCCGCGACTACCTGCCGGCCTTGATGCCGCTGCCGCACCCGAGCTGGCGCAACACCGGCTGGCTGGCGCGCAACCCGTGGTTCGCCGCCGAACTGCTGCCCGAACTGCGGGCCCGAGTCCACGAAGCCCTCGAGGATTGCGTTGGTCGGGAGACGTCGCGCTGATATACTCGCGCGCTTTTTTCACCGACCCGCCCCCGTCCTCCATGAAGCTCATCGGCTCGCTGTCCAGCCCCTACACGCGCAAGTGCCGCGTGGTGATGGCGGAGAAACGCATCGACTGCGACTTCGTGATCGATCCGCCCTCCGATCCCGCCACGCGGGTGCCCGAGTTCAACCCGCTGGGCAAGGTGCCGGTGCTGGTGCTCGACGACGAATCCACGGTGTTCGATTCGCGCGTGATCGTGGAGTACCTGGACACCGTCTCCCCGGTGAGCCGCCTGCTGCCCGAGCCCGGCCGCCAGCGCATCGCCGTGCGACGCTGGGAGGCGCTGGCCGACGGCATCCTCGACGCGGCCGTGTCCTCCATGCAGGAGTTGCGCCGTCCCGAGAACGAGCGCAGCCAGGCCTGGCTCGCGCGCCAGCGCGGCAAGATCGACCGCGCGCTGGAGCATTGCGCCTCCGAACTGGGCGAGCGGCCCTGGTGCCACGACGACGGTTTCAGCCTGGCCGACATTGCGCTGGGATGCGCGCTGGGCTACCTGGATTTCCGCTTCCCCGAGATTCCCTGGCGGGCGGCGTGGCCCGACCTGGAGCGGCACTTCGAGAAGCTCGCGAAGCGGCCGAGCTTCGAGGCCACGGTTCCCCAGTGAGTCAGCCGGCCGCCACCGCCTCGGTGGCGTGCTGCAGGGCGCCCGTGATCACGGCGCCCCCGAGGCAGACCTCGCCGTCGTAGAGCACCACCGACTGCCCGGGCGTGACGGCCCACTGCGGGTCGGCGAAGCACACCTCCATCTCCCTGTCCCGCCACGCCAGCATGCAGGGTGCGTCGGCCTGCCGGTAGCGCGTCTTCGCGCCATAGGCGCCCGGCGCAGGTGCCACGCCCGAAACCCAGCTCGCGTCCTGGGCCATCAGCGCCGGCGCCAGCAGGGCCGGATGATCGTGGCCCTGCACCACCACCAGCCGGTTGCGCGCCAGGTCCTTGGCGGCCACGTACCAGGGCAGGCCCTGTCCGCCGATGCCCAGGCCCTGGCGCTGGCCGATGGTGTAGTAGGCCAGTCCCTGGTGGCGGCCCACCACGCGCCCTTCCGGCGTGACCATGTCGCCGGGCTCGCGCGGCAGGTAGCGCTCGAGGAATTCCCGGAAGGGCCGCTCGCCGATGAAGCAGATGCCGGTGGAGTCCTTCTTGTCGTGGTTGGGCAGGCCGATCTCGCGGGCGATCTCGCGCACGCGGCGCTTCTGCAGCCCGGCCAGCGGAAACAGCGTGCGCGACAGCTGCGCCTGGTTCAGGCGATGCAGGAAGTAGCTCTGGTCCTTGGAGGCGTCCGCGGCGCGCAGCAGCTCGAAGCGGCCGTCGCGCTCGCGCACGCCCGCGTAGTGGCCCGTCGCGATGCGCGCGGCGCCGAGGGCCATGGCGTGGTCGAGGAAGGCGGCGAACTTGATCTCGCTGTTGCACAGCACGTCGGGGTTGGGCGTGCGGCCGGCCCGGTGCTCGGCGAGGAAGTGCGCGAACACGCGCTCCTTGTACTCGGCGGAGAAGTTCAC
>CAZXJW010000210.1:0-6316 GCA_964641005.1 uncultured Rhodocyclaceae bacterium | reverse complement strand
TCGAGCGCGAGAAGCACACCACCATCAAGCCGCTGTGGGACCTGTGGCGCTCGGTGACGCAGGACTTCTTCGGCACGGCGAGCTTCGCGATCGTGGCCACCGAGACCTACTCCCGCGGCGTGCGCCATTTCCTCGAGGACGAGATGGGCCTGCCGTGCAGCTTCGCGTTCGCTCGCTGCGCCGGCGTGAAGCCCGACAACGACGCCGTGCGCGAGGCGGTCCGCACGAAGCCCCCGCTCGTGATGTTCGGCAGCTACAACGAGCGGATGTACATGGCGGAGGCGGGCACCCGCGCGGTGTACGTGCCGGCCTCCTTCCCTGGCGCCATCATCCGCCGCCACACCGGCACGCCCTTCATGGGCTACGCCGGAGCCACCTACCTGGTGCAGGAGGTGTGCAACGCGCTGTTCGATGCGCTGTTCCACATCCTTCCCCTTGGCACCGACCTAGACCGCGTCGAGGCCACGCCCGCGCGGCCAATGCGCAACGAGAACACCCGCTGGGACCCCGCGGCCCACGCGCTGCTCGAGAGGCTCGTGGAGTCCGAGCCCGTACTGGTTCGTATCTCGGCGGCCAAGCGAATCCGCGACATCGCGGAACGCGCGGCCCGGGAGGCGGGAGAGGAATGCGTCACGGAGGAGCGCTTAGCGCGCGCCAGCCGTGCCGCGAGGCAGGGCGAGCCCGCGTGAGCGGCCCTCGTCACGCCGTGTCGTCAGCCCGGAGCATCGGGCGAGCTGCGCACGTCGGCGGTCTCCGTCGCCATGCGCCCGGACCGCGCGGGATTTCGCGGTAACCCGGCCGCGAGGCCACTACTGGAGGTCAAGTTCATGGCGGAAAAACTTCACGGCGGCTCGAATTCCGGGCTTACGGAAGCCGAAGCCCAGGAGTTCCACAAGCACTACATGAGCGGCTTGATCATGTTCGTGGTGATCGCAGTCATCGCGCACATCCTCACGTACGTGTGGAAGCCCTGGTTCAACTGACGCGGCACTCGTACTGAGCAACCACCAAGGCACGAACCCGATGCGGTAAGGCGCGGCGAAAGCCGGGCGTCGCAGCCGCGGAAGGCAAGACCGGAGGTAAGGCAATGCCCAAAACCCACCAATCGAGCGGTTCGCTTCTCAATGTCACGCGCCAGGAGCAGTTGCTGTTCAGCGCGCTCTTCACCGTGACGTTCCTGGTTCTCCTGGTGATCGCCGGGCTGGCAGGCGCAGTCGGCCTGAAGTGGCGCGGATGGTTTCCCGGGGTGCCGGAGGTGACGTCGTTCGTCGATGGCGTCCGGGCCGCGGTCGGTTCACTCGTTTCACAGATGTTCCTGGGATAGGAGAACTCTCGATGTGGAGAATCTGGTTGTTGGTTGACCCACGGAGGCTGTTCGTCGTTCAGGGTGTGTTCCTGTTCGGCCTGGCAGCCATGATCCACCTCGTCCTTCTGAGCTCGGACCACTACAACTGGCTCCAGGGTCCGAAGAAGGACAAGGCTGCGACGGCGCAGAACGCGCCGATGCCGCCTGTTGCGATGGCTACCGCGCCTGCCGCGGCCCAGCCCAGCAGCAAGTAGGGTCGGCATGTCCGGGGTGGCGGGTGGGAACGGGCCCCGACTCGTTCCCGCCCGCAGCCAGGACATCCCGGACGTGACGATGTGACCGGCCTTCCCAGCGGAGGACTATGCGATGGCGATGCTCGACTTTGAGAAGAAATACAGGATTCGCGGTGGAACGCTGGTCGGAGGCGATCTCTTCGACTTCTGGGTGGGGCCCTTCTACGTGGGCTTCTTCGGGATCACGACGATCTTCTTCACTTTCCTCGGCACGGCGCTGATCCTCTATGGCGCGGCGATCGGGCCGACGTGGAACGTCTGGCAGATCAACATCGCCCCGCCGGACCTGAAGTACGGGCTCGCGCTAGCACCCCTCAAGGAAGGGGGGCTGTGGCAGATCATCACGGTCTGCGCGATCGGAGCCTTCGGGTCGTGGGCCCTGCGTGAAGTGGAGATCTGCAGGAAGCTCGGCATGGGGTATCACGTGCCCTTCGCCTTCAGCGTGGCGATCTTCGCCTACGTGACGCTGGTGGTGATCCGGCCGGTGCTGATGGGCGCCTGGGGACACGGATTCCCCTACGGCATCCTCAGCCACCTGGACTGGGTGTCCAACACCGGGTACCAGTACCTGCACTTCCACTACAACCCGGCACACATGATCGCGGTGAGCTTCTTCTTCGTGAACGCCTTCGCGCTGGCGATGCACGGCGGCCTGGTGCTCTCGGCGGTGAATCCCGCCAAGGGCGAGCCCGTGAAGACGCCGGAGCACGAGAACACCTACATCCGCGACACCATCGGCTATTCCATCGGCACCCTGGGCATCCACCGCCTCGGGCTGTTCCTCGCGCTGTCGGCGGGGTTCTGGAGCGCCGTGTGCATCGTGATCAGCGGGCCGTTCTGGACCAAGGGCTGGCCGGAGTGGTGGAGCTGGTGGCTCAACTTCCCGATCTGGCGCTAGGACACAGGGGACCAACATGGCCGAATATCAGAACATCTTCACCCAGGTGCAGGTCCAGGGACCGGCGCACATGGGGACCCCGCTGCCCGAGGGCAGCATCTGGCCGCGGACCTGGGGTGTCACGCGCGAGAGCGAACCGCCGCACGTGCACCTCCTCGGGCGCATCGGCGACGCGCAGATCGGGCCCCTGTATCTGGGTGGCTACGGCATAGCGTCTCTGGTGTGCGGCATCGTCGCCATCCAGATCATGGGCTGGAACATGCTTGCCTCGGTGAACTGGAACGTCTTCGAGTTCATCCGGCAGCTGCCCTGGCTCGCGCTCGAACCACCATCGCCGTCCTACGGACTGCACATCCCGCCGCTCAACGAGGGGGGATGGTGGCTCATGGCGGGCTTTTTCCTCACGGCCTCCATCCTGCTGTGGTGGGTGCGGATGTACCGACGGGCGAAGGCGCTGGGGATGGGGACTCACGTTGCATGGGCCTTCCTGTCCGCGATCTGGCTGTACCTCGTGCTGGGCTTCATCCGTCCCGTGCTCATGGGCAGCTGGGGCGAGGCGGTGCCCTTCGGGATCTTCCCGCACCTGGACTGGACCGCGGCGTTCTCCATCCGCTACGGCAACCTGTTCTACAACCCCTTCCACATGCTCTCCATCGCCTTCCTGTACGGCTCGGCGCTGCTGTTCGCCATGCACGGCGCCACGATCCTTGCGGTGAGCCGGTTCGGCGGCGAACGCGAGATCGAGCAGATCGTGGACCGGGGCACGGCCTCCGAGCGCGCCGCGCTGTTCTGGCGGTGGACCATGGGCTTCAACGCCTCCATGGAGTCGATCCACCGCTGGGCCTGGTGGTTCGCGGTGCTCACCACCCTCACGGGCGGCATCGGCATCCTGCTCACCGGCACAGTGGTGGACAACTGGTACCTGTGGGCGGTCAAGCACCACGTGGCGCCAGCCTATCCGGCGGTGTATCAGGTCGTCGATCCGGCGGCCATGACGGGAGCCCAGTGATGAACCAACTCGAGCGTTCGGCCACCCTCGCGGGGGTGGCGCTGTTGGCAGGGGCGACGCTGCTGCTGTCGGGCTGCGAGCGTCCCCCGATCCAGGCCCAGCAGACCGGCTATCGCGGAACCGGCATCGTGCAGGTGGACAACCCTCGCACCGAGGCGAAGAAGGCGGCGGCCAACGTGGTGCCCGCCGCCCTTCCCGCGGCCGAAGGTGGCGGACCGATGGCGAAGGACACCTACCAGAACGTCAAGGTGCTCGGCGACCTCAGCGTGGCCCAGTTCACCCGCGTGATGACGGCCATGACCCAGTGGGTGGCGCCCCAGCAGGGCTGTGCGTACTGCCACAACCTCCAGAACTTGGCGGACGACAGCGTGTACGCCAAGGTGGTGGCGCGGCGCATGCTGCAGATGACGAAGCACATCAACGCCGACTGGAAGCCTCACGTGGGCGACACCGGGGTGACCTGCTACACCTGTCACCGCGGGCAGCCCGTGCCGGCCAACCTGTGGTTCGCCAATCCGCCGGCGAAGGTGATGCCCGTGGGGCTCGGCAACAGGATGGGCCAGAACGCGCCGTCCGAGACGGTGGGGCTCTCCTCGCTGCCGGCCGACCCCTACAGCGAGTTCCTGAAGGACGAGAAGGACATCCGCGTCCATGGTCCGACCGCGCTGCCCACGGGCAACCGCAAGTCGGTGAAGCAGGCCGAGTACACCTACGCGCTGATGTTCAACTTCTCCGACGGCCTCGGAGTGAACTGCACCTACTGCCACAACACCCGCATCTTCCAGAGCTGGGAGCAGAGCTCTCCCCAGCGGATGAAGGCGTGGCACGCGATCCGCATGGTGCGCAACCTCAACAACGAATACCTCGAGCCGCTCGGTCCCACCTATCCGAAGGACCGCCTCGGGCCCACGGGTGATGCGCCGAAGGCGGTGTGCTCCACCTGCCACCAGGGCGTCCCCAAGCCGCTCTACGGCGTGAGCATGCTCAAGGACTATCCCGAACTGGCCAAGTAGCACCCGGCGGACCCGCCCGGACCCCGCAGGGCGGCTCCCCTCCTCCCTGCCTGGCCCCGCCTATTCCGCGGGGCTCTTTTTTTGAGGGGGGCTGGCCCGTGCAACAGGCAGGAACGCCCGCGAGCGCCTCACCGCTCGCGGGCGTTCCTGCGTGTCGAAGGCCAGACCCCGTCTCCCTGATGCCGTCCATGCCCCTGGTCCCAGGCCACTGGGCGGGGGCGAGCGCGAGCGCTACTTCCAGCTGCGCGCGAGTTCCACCGCCGAGGGCTGTGCCGCGGCGCCGCCACCCTCGGCATCGGACTCGAACAGGCTGTCCAGTTCCGCGGCCGCCTCCTTCGAGGTCTGGATCAGCTTCGCCTCGTCGGTGTGGACCGCGAACTGGCGCTGCAGCACCGCCTCGTCGTGGGCGCGGAAGCGCGCCGTGGTGTCGCGGGCTTCCGCCGCCGACAGGCCGGCGGCCTCGAGCACGTCCGTGGCCATGGACAGCGAGGAGAGAAAGGTCTCGCGGGTGATGAACTTCACGCCCAGGTCCATGAGCTTGTGGGCGTGGAAGCGGTTGCGCGCCCGTGCATGGATCTGCACGTGCGGGAAGTGCCGCCGCACCAGCTCGGCGCACTTGATGGAGGCGGGCACGTCGTCCACGGCCAGCACCAGCATCTCGGCGCGGTCGAGCTTGGCGGCGCGCAGCACGTCGAGCTTGGAGGCGTCGCCGAACCACGCCTTGCGCCCGAAGCGGCGCACCGTGTCCACCTGCTCGGCGCTGATGTCCAGGGCCGTGAAGGGGATGCGGCGAGCGTTGAGCGTGCGGCCCACGATCTGTCCCACGCGACCGAAGCCGGCGATCACCACCTTCGCCTCGTCGGCGTCGGTCATCTCGTCGTAGCGCGGCGGACGGCGGCCGCGCAGCCAGGGCGTGACCACGTTCTCGTTTAAGAGGAACAGCACCGGCGTGAAGCCCATGGACAGGGTCACGGCCACCACCAGCAGGTCCACCGTGGCGGCGTCGAGCACGCCCGCGCCCAGCGCCACGGCGAACAGCACGAAGGCGAACTCGCCCGCGTGGCAGAGCAGCACCGCGAGGCTGCGCGTGCCGTCCGGACCGTGCCCCGAGAACCAGCCCAGCGGCGCGAGCACGGCGGCCTTGATCGCCATGATGCCCAGCGCCATGCCCACCAGCAGCAGCGGGCGCTCCAGCAGCAGCCCCACGTTCACCGTCATGCCCACGGTGATGAAGAACAGCCCGAGCAGCAGCCCCTCGAAGGGCTGGATGCTTGCCTCGATCTCGTGGCGGTACTCCGAGTCCGCGAGCAGCACCCCGGCCAGGAAGGCGCCCAGCGTCATGGACACCCCGGCTGCCTGCATGAGCAGCGCCACGCCGATCACCACCAGCAGCGCCGCGCCCGTGAACACCTCCTGGATCTGGGCGCCGGCCACAACCTTGAGCACCGGCCGCAGCAGGGTGCGGCCGCCCACGATGACCAGCGCGATCACGCCGGCGGC
Organism: uncultured Rhodocyclaceae bacterium; assembly: GCA_964641005.1. GTDB lineage: Bacteria > Pseudomonadota > Gammaproteobacteria > Burkholderiales. The sequence goes on along the minus strand of CAZXJW010000210.1, from coordinate 297 downwards.
CTTGAGGGCGCCCAGCCAGGGGTCGTGGGCGTCGCCGGCCTCGCGCGCCACCAGCAGCGGGATCACGGCCAGCATGGGGATCACCGACATGTCCTGGAACAGCGAGATGGCGAAGGCCGAGCGCCCGTGGCGCGTGGTGAGCTGCTTGCGCTCGGCGAGCAGCTGCAGGATGAAGGCCGTGGAGTTCATGGCCATGGCCACGCCTATCACCAGCGCCCCCTGCCAGGACACCTCCAGTGCCAGGGCGACGGCCCCGAACAGCAGCCATGTCATGGCTGGGTCTTCCGGCGCCAGACC
>CAZXJW010000209.1:0-6333 GCA_964641005.1 uncultured Rhodocyclaceae bacterium | reverse complement strand
CCTCGGCGACCTGTTCGAGTCGTGGATCAAGCGTGGCGCCGGTGTGAAGGACAGCGGCACCCTGCTGCCTGGGCACGGCGGCGTGCTCGACCGCATCGACGCGCTCACCGCGAGCCTTCCGCTGGCTGCGCTGGCGGCGCTCACCGTCTTCGCGCGCTGAGGCGGCCATCGTGCACGGCGTGGCGATCCTCGGCAGCACCGGCAGCATCGGCCGCAGCACCCTCGACGTGATCGCCCGCCATCCCGGCCGCTTCAGGGCCGTTGCGCTGGCGGCCAACACCAGCGTGGACGAGATGTTCGAGCAGTGCGTGACGCACCGGCCCGAACTCGCGGCGATGCTCGATCCCCCGTCGGCGGCGCGCCTGAGGGAACGGCTCGCGGCCGCCGGGCTGGGCGTGCGCGTGGCGTCGGGGGCGCAGGGGCTGGTGGAGGTGGCCAGCATCGATGCGGCGCAGTCGGTCATGGCCGCGATCGTCGGCGCGGCCGGGCTCGTGCCCACGCTCGAGGCGGCCCGGCTCGGCCGCCGCGTGCTTCTCGCCAACAAGGAAGCCCTGGTGATGGCGGGACCGGTGTTCATGGAAGCGGTCCGTGCCCACGGGGCCACGCTGCTGCCCATCGACAGCGAGCACAACGCCGTGTTCCAGTCCCTGCCGCGCGGCTACGCGGGCGATCTCCAGGGAGCGGGCGTGCGCCGCATCCTGCTCACCGCCTCGGGCGGGCCGTTCCGCAGCCTGCCGCTGGAGCGCTTCGCCGCCGTCACGCCCGAGCAGGCGGTGGCCCATCCGAACTGGGTGATGGGGCGCAAGATCTCGGTCGACTCGGCCACCATGATGAACAAGGGCCTGGAGGTCATCGAGGCCCACTGGCTGTTCGGAGCGCCCGCCGACCGCATCGAGGTGCTCATCCACCCCCAGAGCGTGATCCACTCGATGGTGGAGTACGTGGACGGTTCGGTGATCGCGCAACTCGGCAATCCGGACATGCGCACGCCCATCGCGCACGCGCTGGCCTTCCCCGGGCGGGTGGAGGCGGGAGTCACGCCGCTCGACCTTGCCCGCACCGGCTCCCTGTCCTTCGAGGCGCCGGACGAGCGCCGCTTCCCCTGCCTGCGTCTCGCCTACCAGGCGCTGGCGCGGGGAGGGGCGGCCATCCCGGCGCTCAACGCCGCCAACGAGGTTGCGGTGGAGCGCTTCCTCGCCGGCGCGCTGCGCTTCGACCGGATCGCTCCCGCCATCGAGCAGGTGCTCGAGCGCACTGCCGACGCGCCCCTGCGCGACCTCGACGACGTGATCGACGCCGACCTGCGAGCCCGCCACGAGGCGGGCCGATGGATCGCCAATGCCGCCTGATCGACTGCAACGGGACGCCTCGCCATGAACCTGCTCTCCACCGCCGTGGCCTTCGTCGTCGCCCTGGGCGTGCTCATCGTGTTCCACGAGTTCGGCCACTACCTGGTGGCCCGCCTGTGCGGCGTGAAGGTGCTGCGCTTCTCCGTGGGCTTCGGCAATCCCGTCTGGTCGAGGCGCCTCGGGCGCGACGGCACCGAGTGGGCCGTGGCCCTGATACCGCTGGGTGGCTACGTCAAGATGCTCGACGAGCGCGAGGCGCCCGTGCCGCAGGGGGAGAGGCATCGTGCCTTCAACCGGCAGTCGGTGTGGCGGCGCATCGCCATCGTGGCCGCGGGACCGATGGCGAACTTCCTCCTGGCGATCCTGCTGTACTGGGTGCTGCTGGTGCATGGCATTCCCGGCGTGCGGCCCGTGGTGGGCGAGCCGGCCGCGGGGACGCCGGCGGCCGCGGCGCGTTTCGAGTCCGGTGACATCCTCACCGCCGTGGATGGAGCGCCGGTGCGCACCTGGCAGGAACTGCGCTGGAGGCTTCTCGACAAGGCCCTCGCGCGCGGCACCGCCGAGGTGCAGGTGGAGACCGACCGCGGCGAGACGCGCACCCGCAACCTCGACCTCTCGGGCCTCGCCAGCGACGAGCTCGACGCGGAGTTCCTCCAGAAGCTGGGCTTCGCGCGCTACCAGCCGCCATTGCCGCCCGTGATCGGCAAGGTCGTGCCCGGCGGGGTGGCGGACGCGGCGGGCCTGCTCGAAGGCGACGAGATCCTCGCCGCGGACGGCGTCGAGGTGGAGCGCTGGGACCAGCTCGTTGAGGCGGTGCGTGCACGTCCGGGCCAGCCCGTGGAACTCGAGGTGCTGCGCGGGGGCGCCAGCCGGCCCGTGACGCTCACGCCGGCCGAGGAGATGGAGAACGGCCGCAAGGTCGGTCGCGTGGGCATCGGGCCGCGCATGGACGAGGCAGCCGCCCGGCGCTACGTCACCGAAGTGAGCTACGGGCCGCTCGCGGCGGTGGGGGAGGCGGTGCGTCGCACATGGGAGGCGTCGGCCTTCACCGTCCAGATGCTCTGGAAGATGGTGCTTGGCCAGGTGTCGCTCAAGAACCTCAGCGGGCCCATCACCATCGCCGACTACGCCGGGCAGTCCGCCCAGATGGGCTGGCTCGCCTACGTGAGCTTCCTCGCGCTCATCTCCATCAGCCTCGGCGTGCTCAACCTGCTGCCCGTTCCGTTACTCGATGGCGGGCACCTCATGTATTATCTCGCCGAAATCATCAAGGGTAGCCCTGTCTCCGAGCGTTCGCTCGAGATCGGCCAGCGGGTCGGGATGGTCGTGCTGTTCAGTCTGATGGCTTTCGCGATCTTCAACGACATCAACCGGCTGTTCGGCGGCTCCTAGCGCATGAAGCGCTCCCTCATCGCGGTGCTGGTGGCACTGGCCTGGCCTTCGCCCTCGCAGGCGTTCGAACCCTTCCAGATCCGTGACATCCGCGTCGAGGGGATCCAGCGCACCGACGCGGGCACCGTGTTCAGCTACCTCCCGGTCAAGGTGGGGGACACCATGACCCCGGAGCGCGCCACCTCGGCGGTGCGGCTGCTGTTCGGCACCGGCTTCTTCAAGGACGTCCAGGTCGAGAACGACGACGGCGTCCTCGTGGTGGTGGTCCAGGAACGGCCGGCCATCGCCGCCATCGATACGCGGGGATCCAAGGAGTTCGATCGCAAGAAGCTGCTCGAGATCCTGCGCTCGTCCGGCCTCCAGGAAGGCCGCATCTTCGACCAGTCGGTCCTCGAGCGCGCCAAGCAGGATCTCAAGAACCAGTACATCGCACGCGGCAAGTACAGCGTCGACGTCCAGACCACCGTCAATCCGCTCGAACGCAACCGGGTCTCCATCAACTTCAACATCACCGAGGGCCGCGTGGCGAAGATCCGCGGCATCAACGTGGTGGGCAACCGGGTGTTCAAGGACAAGGAGCTGCTCGACCTGATCGTCCTGCGCACGCCCGGCACCATGACCTGGTACACCAAGAACGACCAGTACTCCCGCCAGAAGCTCGCCGCGGACCTGGAGACCATCCGCTCCTTCTACCTGAACCAGGGCTACCTGGAGTTCAACATCGAGTCCACGCAGGTGTCGCTCAGCCCGGACAAGAAGGACGTCTTCATCACCGTCAACGTCAACGAGGGCGAGAAGTATCGCGTCTCGGACGTCAAGATCGCCGGCGAACTGCTGGTGCCCGAGGAGGAGTTGCGGCGCCTGGTGAAGGTCAGGGCGGGCGACGTGTTCAGCCGCGAGCGACTCACCGAGTCCACCAAGCTCATGACCGACCGGCTGGCCGACGACGGCTACGCCTTTGCGCAGGTGAATGCGGTTCCCGAGGTGGACAAGGCCAAGCGCGAGGTTTCGTTCACGCTGTTCGTCGACCCGGGCCGGCGCGTGTACGTGCGTCGCATCAACATCGCCGGCAACACCACCACCCGCGACGAGGTGATCCGGCGGGAGTTCCGCCAGCTCGAGGGCGGCTGGTACTCGCAATCCAAGATCAACCGCTCCAAGGTGCGGGTGGACCGTCTGGGCTACTTCAGCGAGGTCAACATCGAGACCCCTGCGGTGCCCGGAAGCAACGACCAGGTGGACGTCAACATGGGCGTCAAGGAGCGGCCCACGGGGGCGGTGACCTTCGGCGTGGGCGTGTCCAGCGCCGAGCGCCTGATCCTGTCGGGCTCGCTGTCCCAGAACAACGCCTTCGGAACCGGCAACTCGCTGCAGCTGCAGCTGCAGACTGGCCGCATCAACCGCGTGGCCTCGCTGTCCTACACCAATCCCTACTGGTCCGACGACGGCATCAGCCGGGGGTTCGACCTGTACTCCCGGCGCTTCAATCCGACGGTGCTGCGCGCCGCCAGCTACATCACCAACACCGACGGGGCAGGCGTGCGCTTCGGCGTGCCCATCTCGGAGCTCGATTCCGTCAACTACGGCCTCGCGCTCGAGAACACCGACATCGAGACCTTCCAGAACACCGCCCAGCGCATCAAGGACTTCGTCAACACCTTCGGCGCGACCAACCTGGGACTCATCGGCACCGTCGGCTGGCAGCGCGACGGCCGCGACAGCACCATCGCCCCCACCCGCGGCCTGCTGCACCGGGTGACGCTGGAGTCCGCGCTGCCCGGTGGCGACCTGCGCTACTACAAGCTCGGCTACAAGGCGCAGCGCTTCTTCCCGATCACCCGCGACACCACCTTCCAGATCGGCGGCGAGATCGGCTACGCCAACGGCTACGGCGATCTGCCGCTGCCCTTCTACAAGAACTACTACGCCGGCGGCGTGAACAGCGTGCGCGGCTTCTCCACCTTCGCCATCGGTCCGCGCGACGAGTTCGGCTTTGCCATCGGCGGCAATCGGCTGTTCCTCGCCAACGCCGAGTACTACTTCCCCTTCCCTGGGGCGGGCAAGGACAAGTCGCTGCGCCTGTCGTGGTTCGTGGATTCCGGCGTCGTGGATACCGATACGTACAGTTTGGATAAAATCCGCGTGTCCACCGGTCTCGCACTGAACTGGTTCTCGCCGGTCGGGCCGCTCAAGCTGAGCTTCGGATTCCCGATCAAGAAGGAACCCACCGACCGGCTTCAGCGGATCCAGTTCACCCTCGGAACAATTTTCTAGCCGTTTGCCCGCGCGGCGGCGTGCGCACTACGGGAGCCCATCCGTGAAATCGTCCTTCCTCCTCGCCCTCGTCGCCCTGCTGGCGGCCACCACCGTTCATGCCCAGACCAGCGCCGACCTGAAGATCGGCGTGGTGTTCGTGGAGCGCATCCTCAAGGAGTCCGCGCCGGCCAAGCGCGCGCAGCAGAAGCTCGAGAAGGAGTTCCAGGCGCGCGACCAGGAGATCCAGAAGCTCACCAAGCAGGGCAAGGACCTCCAGACCACGCTCGAGAAGGAGAGCGTGACCATGACCGAGTCGGACCGCCGAAACCGCGAGAACGAGCTGGCCCGCATCTCCCGCGACCTCCAGCGGCTGCAGCGCGAGTTCCGCGAGGACTTCAACGTCCGCCGCAACGAGGAGTTCCAGGTCATCATCGAGCGCGCCAACAAGGTGGTCCAGGAGATCGCCGAGAAGGAGAAGTACGACCTGATCCTCCAGGACGCCGTGGTCTACCGCAGCCCGCGCGTGGACATCACGGACAAGGTCCTCAAGGCGCTCGACAAGTAATCGACGGCCCCCTGCCGAGCCCCTACTGCACGATGGCGCTGACCCTCGCCGGGATCGTCGAGCGGCTCGGAGGCGAACTCGCCGGTCCGGGCGCTCTCGAGGTGTCGCGGGTGGCCACCCTGGAGGAAGCGGGTCCCGGGGACCTCGCCTTTCTCGCCAACACGCGCTACCGGGCGCAGCTCGAGACCACCCGCGCCGCCGCGGTGATCGTCGCGCCCGCCGATGCGGCGCTCACCGACCGGCCGCGCATCGTCACGCCCAACCCCTACGCCTACATGGCGCGGGCCTCGGCGCTGCTCACGCCGGAGCGCCGTCCCGCGCCGGGGGTGCATGCGCACGCCAGCGTCCATCCCGAGGCCCGCGTGGCGGCCGATGCGCACGTTGGCGCGGGCAGCGTGGTGGGCGCGGGCGCGGTGATCGGGGCGCGGGCCGTGATCGGCCCGGGCTGCACCGTGGGGGATCGCGCCGCCGTGGGCGAGGACAGCGTGCTGCACGCCCGGGTGAGTGTCTACCCGGACTGCGTGGTGGGTGCGCGCTGCGTGCTGCACGCCGGCGTGGTGGTGGGAGCGGACGGCTTCGGCTTCGCCGAGGACGCCGGGCGCTGGATCAAGGTCCCGCAGGTGGGCCGCGCCGTGCTCGGCGACGACGTGGAGCTGGGCGCCAACACCTGCATCGACCGCGGGGCGCTGGGCGATACCGTGGTGGAGGACGGCGTCAAGATGGACAACCTCATCCAGGTGGGGCACAACGTGGTGGTGGGTGCCCATACGG
>CAZXJW010000208.1:4459-6340 GCA_964641005.1 uncultured Rhodocyclaceae bacterium | reverse complement strand
GCTCCAGGGTCATGGGCTCGCGCTTCTGGAAGGCGGCGCAGCCGCTGGCGAGCACCGCCACCAGAACGGCGGCGAGCAGGTGGCGACGGGGGCTGCGCTCAGGTGTCTGCACGGGGCGGTTCGAGGGCATGGTCAGGGTTGCGGCCGAGGAGCGCCGCGGCGACGGCCGCGTAGGCGGCCAGCATGGCGTGGACGGGCAGCGGAGCCAGCGGGACGTCACCGCCTGCCAGGCGCGCGGCCAGCGTGAGCGCCTCGGCGATGGCCAGCAGTGCGATGAAGCGCGGCACGGGCGGCCAGGGAACGGGAACGGCCGGGTCTGGCGCCCAGGTGGCGAGTGCACGGCGCGCCACGGGGGCCGCCAGCACGGGCAGCACCAGCGCGAGCAGGGCGAACGGCGCATACAGGGCTGCGGACAACCCGGCCCCGGGCGATGCGCCGCGGGCGCCGGCCCAGAGCACCGCGCCGGCGAAGGCCGCCACCAGGCCGAACACGGTCAGGAGGGCGGCTGCGAGCAGGATTTCCAGCGGATGGCGGCTCATGCGCAAGCTTAGAGGGGGCGAACCCGGCGAGGTTCGCAGCAGGCGTTGCCCGCCTTACACTGGCACGGAAAGCGGACGCCGTCCCGGCGCCCGATCGAAGGAGGTCTTCATGTTTCGATTCCCCATCGCCGCCGCGGCGGCGCTGCTTGGCAGCTTCGCCGTGCCCGCCCTGGCTGGTGACCTGGAGCGCGGCCGGGCGCTGCACGACAACCACTGCATCATGTGCCACGCCCCCACCCTGTATGGCCGCGAATACCGCATCGCCAACACGTATCTCGAGATCCGCCAGCAGGTGCACCGCTGGCAGGAGAACACGCGGCTGCGCTGGACGCAGTACGACGTGGAGAGCGTCACGGACTGGCTCGCGGAGAAGTACTACAAGGTGCCGTACTGATCGGCCGGCGCCTCAGGCCGGCACGTCCGGATCCAGCTGCCGCTCGAGCCACGCGATCTGGTCCTTGAGCAGCAGCTTGCGCTTCTTCAGGCGGCGCAACTGCAGTTCGTCCTGGAGCGCCGTCTCCGCGAGCCGGCCGATGGCGGCGTCGAGGTCGCGGTGCTCGAGCTCTAGCTCCGCGAGCCGCGCGCGCATGGCGGCCTCCGGCAGTCGGCCCTCGCTCATGGCTTCTCCGGCACGACGATGTCGAAACGCCCGGCCAGTTCCGCATCCGGGTCGGGCGAGGGCAGCAGCGGCACCAGCAGGCGCGCGCGTGCCGCCGGGTCGCGCACAGCGTTGAGCAGGAAGTCGCCGCCGTTCTCGGGCGCACCGTCCACGTACATCTGGGTGGCGAACGGGGCCTGGTCGGCGCCGGACAGGGCGAAGTGGATGTGGGGTGCGCGTCCGGGATAGGCCACCGGGCGGATGGTGCGGAAGCGGTAGCGGCCGTCGGCACCGGTGACGGTGCGGCCGTAGCCCTGGAAGTCGGGGTCGAGGGGCTTGTCCTGGTCGTCGTGGGGATGGTGGTAGCGGCCCCAGGCATTCACCTGCCAGATCTCCACCTGCACCCCGGCCAGCGGCTGTCCCGAGCGCGCCAGTACCTGGCCGGAGACGTCGACCAGGGTGCCGCGCGCGCGGCCGCTGCGGCCGGTCACGCGCGTGAGGTCGTTGTCGCGGTCCAGCGGCAGCGCGATCGGATAGAAGGGCCCGCGCATCTGGGCGGGCGTGGCGAGCAGTTCGGCCAGCGCCATGCGCACGCCCGCGAAGCCTCCCAGCACGCCCAGCCCGGCCAACAGCAGGCGGCGGCGCGCGTGGCGTGGCCGATGCGGATGCGGGACCCCGGATGCCGTGGGCATCAGTAGCGGTTGTAGATCTCGAGCGCCTTCAGCATGGAGCCGGTCTCCTTGA
>CAZXJW010000208.1:1937-4449 GCA_964641005.1 uncultured Rhodocyclaceae bacterium | reverse complement strand
TCGGCGTACTGGCGCAGCAGTTCCAGCACCTTTCCGGTGGCATCGGCCGGCACCACCACGGCTCCGTCGGCGTCGGCCACGACGTAGTCGCCCGGGCGAACCATCACGCCGCCACACTGCACCGGGATCTGCTTGTCCACGCTCACCATGCGGCCCACCGAGGTGGCGGGACTCACGCGGCGCGACCAGACGGGCAGCCCGATCTGGCGGATCTCGGTGATGTCGCGCACCGCGCCGTCGATGACCACGCCCTCGATGCCGCGGACCTTGGCGGTGGTGGCCATGAGGTTGCCCATGGCGGCGATCTCCAGGCCATCCTGCATCACGTACACCAGCACGCTGCCGGGTTCGGCCTGGTCGAGGATCTCCAGCAGGTGGTTCTGGTACTTGCGCGTGTCGGTGCGCAGCACGGGACGCATCAGGGCGGTGGCGGCGCGGCCCACGATCTTGGTGTCGATGATCGGCTTCATGTCGGCGCTCATCCAGCCGCGCGCCCCGGTGGCCTCTTCCACGGCATCGGCGATGTTGCCGGTGCTGTTGACGGGGTCGCGCAGGGCGGCCAGCACCTCGTCGTGGGACGGGTTCGCGAACGCGGGGGCCGCGAGGCCAAGCAGTGCCAGGGCGCCGAGAGCGGCGAGGAGCGGACGTGACATCTGGGAAACCTCGCGGGGAGAAGGTCCGGGTGATGATACCGCCCCGGGACCCGCTGCCGCCGCGGATTCAGCGCACCGTGAGCAGCCAGGCCAGCAGGTCGCCCTTCTCGGCGGCGCTGCAGGCCCTTCCCAGCACGTAGAAGCAGTTCACGTCGAACCACAGTTCCGCCTTGCCCGGGTCGGTGAAGCGATCCGGGTTGGCGGAGGGCGCGAGGGGCTTGATGTCGCGGCGGATGCGGCCGCGCTCGCCGGGGCGGCCCATGCCGCCCGGATGGCAGGCGGCGCACTCGGCGCGGATCGCGCCACTGTGGCCGAACACCGTCTCGCGCGGGTCGGGGCTGTGGCAGTTGGCGCAGGCATGCTCGCCGTTGGGGCCCTGGCGGGGTACCAGGAAGAAGGCCTGGCCGCGCTCGGGCGAGAACCCGGCGAAGGCGGGGTCCGATTCGCGCGCAAGCCGGGCATAGAAGGCGAGCAGGTCCTCGGGCGACTGCGCGGCGGCGGGAAGCGCCGCGCAGAGGCACAGCAGCACGGCGGCGGGCAGGCGCAAGGGCATGGGATCGCTCCGGGTGACGGAGCTCATGCTGGCGTGCCGGGCGCGGGCGGGCGTTGACGGCGATCAATGCCCGCGCGCGCGGGTCAGGACGCGGTGCTCACGACCTTGATGATGGTGCCGTTGGCCGTGGCGCGGTAGCGCTTGTAGTAGGCCAGCACCTTGGGAACGTAGTTGAGGGTTTCCTGGTAGGGCGGCACGGCGCCGTAGCGCATCACGGCCCCCTCGCCGGCGTTGTAGGCCGCCAGCGCCAGGCGCATGTCGTTGCCGAACATGGCCATCAGGTCCTTGAGGTAGCGCGTGCCCCCGTCGATGTTCTGGCGCGGGTCGAAGGGGTTCTGCACGCCGTAGCGGGCGGCGGTCTCTGGAATGAGCTGCATCAGGCCGCGGGCGCCCTTGGCGGAGCGTGCCAGCGGGTTGTAGCCCGACTCGGCGGAGATCACGGCGTGGATCAGGGCGGCGTCCACGCCGTGCTCGCGGGCGGCGGCCTGGACGTGCTCGTCGAAGCGGCTGCGGTCGGCCCTGGGGATGCGTCGGGCGAGCCGCGCCTCGAGGACGGCGGCAGCCGGGGACTGCTCCTTGTTGAGCTTCAGGTGCAGGCGGCAGCGCGGGTCTTCCGGCACGTTGGTGAACAGAGGCGTGCCGTCGTGCTGGGTGCACTTGTAGATATCGGCCGCGACCGGTCCGCCCGTTGCGAGGCAGGCCAGTCCGAGCGCGAGGCCGGCAATCCGGGGCCCGAAAGGCATAGGTCTTCCAACCCTTTGTTCTTGCTGAAGAGAAACATGGGCGGCGGCTGATTCGGGCAGCCGCCGCCCGGACGGGAAGAGGTCGAGCAACTTCCTTGCCGGGTCGTTGCGCGCCTTCGGGCTTCCCTGCCCCCTTTATCGGTTCCGACGGGCGGCAGCTTTAGCCCGATGTACGGCGGGGCGGGATCAGGACAGTGGCCAGGGCGGCCAGGATCAGGGCCAGGGCCGAGAGGTCGCTCCAGCCCGGCCGCTCGCCGAGGATCAGCATGCCGCTGAACACGGCCACCACGGGGATCATGAGCGTGCCCAGCGCCGACACCCCGGCGGGGGCGAGCTGGACGATGCGGAACCAGATCCAGTGGCAGACGATGAAGGCCACGATCATGTTGTAGACCAGTCCCACCAGCGCGGCCGTGCCCACGGGACGCCATTCATCGTGCTCGAACAGCACGGCGCCGATCACCAGCGGGATGCCGCCGATCACGAAGTTCCAGCCGGTGAACACCGTGGTGGGAAGGCCCGTGGGGTACTTCTTCATGAGCGTGGTGCCGGTGGCCCAGCAC
>CAZXJW010000208.1:0-1927 GCA_964641005.1 uncultured Rhodocyclaceae bacterium | reverse complement strand
AGCGGCTCAGCGCCTTGCGCCTGCACGAGCAGCGCGGCCGCCAGGATCACCAGTGCGCCGAGCGGGGCGGACTCCAGGGCCAGCAGTTCGCGGCCCAGCAGCAGGGAGAGGCCCCCCATGCCCAGGGCCACGCCCGTCATGCGCCGGCGTGTCAGGGGCTCGTGGAGGATGGCGGCGGAGAGCAGCACCGTCCACAGCGGCATGGTGTAGGCGAGTATCGCCGAGCGTCCCGAGGGCAGCGAGCGGACGCCGTAGGTCACCAGAACGTTCCACAGCGTCACGTTGAACAGCGACACCAGTGCAAGGCGCGGCCAGAGCGGACGTGGCACGGCGATGGGCAGGCCGGTGGCGCGGGCGATGGCGAACATGCCCAGCGCTCCCACCGCCAGGCACTCGGCGCGGAACGTCCAGATGGGAATGTCGGCCACCGCCATCTTGATCATGGGCCAGTTCATTCCCCAGCCAAGCGTCAGGATGGCGAGCAGGGCCCAGGTGCTGCGCGGCAGGGTGGCGGCGTGGTCGGCCATGGCGGCGCGCATGGTACAGGCACGCCGCCGATGGGGCGCGTTACCATGCGCCCATGCAACGCATCCAGGCCTTCCTCGTCTTCTGGGGTGTCAACACGCTCGTGCTGTGGGTTGCCTCGCGCATCGTGCCGGGCGTGAGCATCGACGGTCCCGAGTCGCTGCTGCTCTCCGGCCTGTGCTTCGGCCTGGTGAACGTGTTCATCAAGCCGGTGCTGTTCATCCTCACGCTGCCCATCACGGTGCTCACGCTGGGCATCTTCGCGCTGCTGCTCAACACCGCCATCCTGTTCCTCGTGGCCTGGCTGGTGCCGGGCTTCCACCTGGGCACGTTCTGGCAGGCGTTCTTCGCGGCGCTGTTCATCTCGTTCACGAGCTTCCTGATCAACCTGCTGATCCGGCGGCCGTCCATCACCATCATCCGTTCCGGGGGAGGGAAATGACATGAAGCGGACCATGCATCTGCTCGCGGGGGTAGCGTTGCTCACGGTGGCCGGCGCGGCCGCGGCCCAGTCGTGGACGCCGCCGCCGTCCTCCGCGCGCTGCCCGTCGAAGTGGGGCGCGGGCGACGAGCGCGGCGCGGCCAACCTGCAGGGCCCGGGCCAGGTGCTCAAGGCCGCGCGCCTCATCCGCAGCGGCGAGGTGATCGAACTGGGCCGCGTGCTCGAGGGCAGCATGCCGCTGTTCGGCACGCGGCGCTTCGAGGTCCACACCAAGCGCACCGGGCCCTCGCTGGGCACCAACCGGCGGCGCAGCAACGAGGAGATCGTCATCACCGAGATCGGCCAGGTTGGCACCCAGCTCGACATGTTTTCCCACCAGACCATCGGCAACGAGCTCTACAACTGCGTGGACACCGACGAGATCGGCACCCGCAACGGCTTCACGAAGCTCGGCATCGAGAAGATCGGCATGCTGTTCACCCGCGGCGTGATGGTGGACGTGGCCGCGCTCAAGGGCGTCGACACGCTCCCCCAGGGCTACGAGATCACCCCCGCGGACCTGCAGGCCGCCCTGGCGCGGCAGGGCCTGTCCATCGAGCCGGGCGACGCGGTGTTCATCCACACCGGCTGGGGCCGGCTGTGGGGCGTGGACAACGTGAAGTACAACTCCGGCTGCCCGGGCATCGGCGCCGCGGCGGCCGAGTGGCTCGCGAAGCAGGACGTGATGCTGCTGGGCGCCGACAACTTCCCCGTGGAGGTGGCGCCAAATCCGGACAAGTCCATCAGCCTGCCGGTGCACCAGATCGCGCTGGTGGTGAACGGCATCTTCCTGCTCGAGAACATGAAGCTCGACGAGCTGGCGGACAAGCGCGTCTACGAGTTTGCCTTCGCCGTGCAGCCGCTCAAGATCAAGGGCGGCACCGGGTCCACCGTCGCCCCCGTGGCGATCCGCTAGGAGAC
>CAZXJW010000207.1:1550-6355 GCA_964641005.1 uncultured Rhodocyclaceae bacterium | reverse complement strand
TTCTACTACCTGCGCATCGTGCGCCTGATGTACTTCGACGAGCCGGTGGACACCGCACCCATCACCGCCGGCGCGGGCGTGCGTGTGCTGCTGTCGGTGAACGGGCTGGCCGCGCTGGCCGTGGGCCTGCTGCCGGGCTGGCTCATGACGCTGTGCCAGAAAGCCATACAGGCGTCGCTGTGAGCGGCGAAGACCGGGAAGAAGGCGACTTCACCGAGCACGAGCTCACCAACGCCACCGCCTACCGCGGCCGGCTGCTGCAGGTGCGCGAGGACGTGGTGCGCCTGCCCGACGGCCAGCAGGCCACCCGCGAGTACGTGGTGCACCCGGGAGCCGCCGTGATCCTGCCGCTGTTCGAGGACTGGTCGGTGCTGCTGGAGCGCCAGTTCCGCTACCCGCTGCGCCGGCACTTCTACGAGCTGCCCGCGGGCAAGCTGGACGCCGGCGAGCCGCCGCTGGTGACCGCCCGGCGCGAGCTGCGCGAGGAAACCGGCTACGAGGCGGCCCAGTGGGCGCACCTGTGCACGCTGCATCCCTGCGTGGGCTACTCCGACGAGACCATCGACCTGTTCCTGGCCCGCGAGCTGACCTTCCACGACCACGCCGCGCTGGACGAAGAGGAGTTCCTCGAGACGCTGGTGGTGCCCCTGGACGAAGGGCTCGCGTGGATCCGCGAGGGGCGCATCACCGAGGCGAAGACCATCCTCGGGCTGATGTGGGCGGATCGGGTGCGCAGGGGGGAGTGGGAGCCTGCGAGCTAGGCTCCGTCACCCGTTTCAGGATCGGCCGAGCGCCTGGGGGAGAGCGCAGGGATCGGGCGCAGCGCGAAGCGGCCTCAGGACGCTCTCACCATGGGCATCGGCATCTCGCCCGTGTCGCTCGCCGACCCGCCCAGCGCGCGCGGATGCTGGAACAGGTAGCCCTGGCCGTATTCCACGCCCATGCCCGAGAGCAGGTCGATCACCTCGGGCGTCTCGATCCACTTGGCGATCACCTGCTTGGACAGGCCGCGGCCCACGTCGCACAGGGCCTTCACGAAGATGCGGTTGCCCTCGTCGCGGGTGAGGTCGCGCACGAAGCTGCCGTCGATCTTCAGGAAGTCCACGTCGAACTGGCGCAGGTAGTAGAACGAGCTGAAGCCCGAGCCGAAGTCGTCCAGCGAGAAGCCGCAGCCGAGCTGGCGCAGCTCCCTGATGAAGCCCTTGGTGACGCTCACCTCGGCCAGGGCGGCCGATTCGCTCACCTCGAACACCAGCCGGTTGCGCACCGCGCCGGCGCTCTGCAGCAGGGAATAGAAGCGGCGCGTCCAGTGCGGGTCGGAGATGCTCACCCGCGACAGGTTGACGAAGTGCTTCACGGGCGATGACCCGGGCGCCGAGAGGTGCTGGATCAGCTTCTCGGTCACGTGCAGGTCGATCTCCTGGATCATGCCCAGCGACTCGGCCGGGTCGAGGAACTGGCTGGGCGAGACGATGCGGCCGTCCTCGCTGTCGATGCGCACCAGCACCTCCTGGTGCGCCACGCTGCGGTCGTCCAGGCGCACCACGGGCTGGGCGAACAGCGACAGGCGATCCTCGTCGATGGCCTCGCGCAGCTGCTTGGCCCAGAGCACGCGCTTGGTGGTGGTCTTGAGCGCCTCGCCGCCGTCCTGGCCGTACACCACCGAGCGGTTGCGGCCGGAGTCCTTGGCCTGGTAGAGGGCGATGTCGGCGGCGGCCAGCAGTGCCGCGGCGTCGCCGCCCTGGAAGGGATACATGGCGATGCCCGCCGAGGCGGTGAGTTTGAGCACCCGGTTCTCGATGCCGGTCTGCAGCGGGTACTGGCGGATGCGCGCCAGGAACTGCTCGGCCGCGTCCACGGCCTCGGGGCGCAGCACGCCCGGCAGGCGCACGGCGAACTCGTCGCCGCCCAGGCGGAACACCTCGCCGCCGCGCTCGGCCGCGGCCTCGCGCAGCACGCCGCCGATGGACAGGATGATCTGGTCGCCGTTGCGGTGGCCCACGTTGTCGTTGGCGTAGCGGAAGTGGTCGAGGTCGACGAACATGACCGCGCCCTTCTCGCCGGAGTCCAGCGCCTTCTCCACCGACTGCTGCAGGCTCACGCGGTTGGGCAACCCCGTGAGGGCGTCGTGGGTGGCCAGGTACTCGATCTGCAGGGCGGCGCGCTGCTGCTCGGTGATGTCGCGCGCGGTGCCGCGGATGCCGATGACCCCGCCCTTCTCGTCGTAGGCCACCTTGGCGTTGATGCCCACCCAGCGCTCGCCGCCGTCGGCGGCGGTGAGGCGGGTGATGTGGTTCTTCATCTCGCCGTTGCGCTTGAGCAGTGACAGGAAGCGCCGGTTGGCCACGTGGGCATCGTTGGCCTCGAAGTCGAAGAAGCAGCGGCCGATGAGGTCCTGCGCCTTGGCGCCGAAGATGTCCTCGGCGGCGGCGTTGAGGAAGGTGAAGCGGCCCTGCGAGTCGGTGGCCCAGATGAGGTCGTGGGAGGTCTCGACGAGGTCGCGGTAGCGGCTCTCGCTCTCGAGCAGCAGCTGGATGATGCGGCGTTTCTCGGACAGCGCCTTGCGGGCGGTCTCGAGTTCGTCGTTGTAGCGGTCGAGGGTGCTGCCGATGGTGGAGGCGGCGAGCCCGTCGATGATTTCCTTGGCATAGCGGCGGTGGCCGCCGTCGGTGCGCCGCGCCACCAGCACGCCCTGGGCGTCCCAGCGGCGCAGCTTCTGCACAGGGACTCCCAGCTTGTCCGCAACTTCCTGGATGCTGTATTCGACGCTGTCGCGAGTCATGGCTCTCCGCACCGGGTTCCGCTGGCCGGGCGGGCTGCATGGGCCCGCGCCGTGCCGGTTGCTTAGTCAATGCAGCGCTGGCTTCCCGATCTCGTTCTGCCGGGACACGAGGCGCTGCATCAGCTTGAGGTCGCGGGAGGTCAGGTTGAGCGCCGTGTCCACCCAGATGCCGACCACGTCCAGGAGTTCCTGGACATCCAGTCCGCTCACGCGCCGGCGGGTGCGGGCGAGGCCCGTGAGGCCGTTGCGGTTGCGCTGGCTGCGTCGGATGTGGGCTTCTACCTCGGCTTCGCCCTGGCCGTCTTCCACGACCATGTCGATAACGCCAGTCCGGAGCATATCATCCGCCGTGAGGATTTTTCCAGAAGAAATAAGGTCTTCCGCGCCTTTTCGCCCCACGCGCCGCTCCAGGAAGGAGTAAGCGCCCATTCCCGGGAACAGGTTGAAAAGAATTTCCGGGAAACCGAAGCGGCTGGAGCGTTCGGCGACGATCAGGTCGCTGGACAGCGCCGCCTCGAACCCGCCTCCCAGGCACTCTCCCTGGACCAGGGAGATGGTCAGGATCGGCAGCCCATGGCCGGTGTAGTTGCTGTAGAGCACCTCCACGCAGGCGCGGCCATAGTCCATCAGGCCGGCCCGGTCGCCCGCGGCAATCAGGGCCATGAACAGGTCGAGGTCGCCGCCCAGGTTGAATACCCCAGGGGTGTCCGAGGCGAGCACCGCGTACTCCACCGGCCGGGGGCCACCGGGGCCGTCGATGGCCGCTCCCGTGCCATTCAGCATCCGGCAGTAGCCGGCCAGGTCGCGCAGCAGTCCCGGGTTGAAGCTCGGCCGGGGCCGGGGCCTGAGCCGCAGCCAGACGGCCCGGTGGGAGGCGTCGTAGGTGGCCGAGAGCTGCTCGGCACAGAAGAAGTCGAACTGCCCGGGCGTGCGGGGGCGGTCGGCATCTGCGTTCGGGAGGCGCTGTGCAGCCTGCACGAGGGCGTGCGGAACGTGCATGTCCATGGGAGGTCTCCTGAATCTGTTGCGTGGCAGGTTTTGTCGTCGCCGGTCGGGCGCCGGGATCGCCAGGTCACTGTAGGGCATTGATTTTCCTCGGGCAAATCTGACGGTTTTGCAGGTTTGCTTTCAGCGGACCTGTCAGATTTCGAGGTTCTGGAGCGTCGTCGCGGCCCGACGGACCCTCCGTGCCGGATGGTCCATGGCCTGAGTGCGTTTTCTGTCTTTCTTCAAGGGTCTATGATCGAGTCGGCCTGTCGGCGCGGGCCTTGCTCAAGGGGCACCCCGAAAAGCCCCCGGGATCCTTCATGAAGCGTCTGTTCGGCTGGTTGCTGCGCCGCTGGCTCGCGGCGCGCGTGCACGGCGACACCTCCGCCCTGGCCGGGCGCCGGGTGCTCATCGTGGCCAACCACGCCTCGCGCCTCGATCCGCTGCTGCTGGGCCTGTGCCTGCCGGTGGCGCCGCTGGTGGTGTTCCCCCGCGAGGACAAGCGCGGCCCGTGGCTGTGCTTCCTGCTGTCCTTCGTGGACCACCAGATGTGGGACATGAACCACCCGCTCACGGTGAAGAAGGTGCTGCGCCTGCTCGAGCAGGGCCGGCCCGTGGCGCTGTTCCCCGAGGGGCGGCTGGCGCGCGCCGGCAACGTGATGAAGGTCTACGAGGTGGCCGGCCTGATCGCCGCGCGCAGCGGTGCCACGCTGGTGCCGGTGCACATCGAGGCCGGTCGCGGTCGCTTCGCCCACGATCCAGGTCGCCGCGGCATGGTGCTGCGGGTGCAGCCCCCGGCCCATCTCGACCTGCCGCCGGGCCTCGGGCCCCGCAGCCGGCGCGAGGCCGCCGCGCGCCAGCTTGCCGGCATCATGACCACCGCGGCGGTGCAGTCCTTCGTGCCGCGCGGGCTGTTCGACAGCCTGGTGGACGCGGTCCAGCGCGAGGGGAGCGGCACGCCCATCCTCGAGGACATGAACGAGGAACCCAGGACCTACGGCGAGCTGCTCAAGGCGAGCCTCGCCCTGGGCCGGAT
>CAZXJW010000207.1:0-1540 GCA_964641005.1 uncultured Rhodocyclaceae bacterium | reverse complement strand
CTGCTGCCCAACCTGTTCGCCTCGGTGGCCACGGTGTTCGGTCTGCTCGGGCGAGGGCGCGTGGCCGCGATGCTCAACTACACGGCGGGTCCGCGCGCCATGGAGGCCAGCCGCCAGGCCGCCGACCTGCGCACGGTGGTCACCTCGCGGCGCTTCGTGGAGCAGGCGCGTCTCGAGCCGCTGCTGGCGGCGCTGGACGGCACGCGGGTGCTCTATCTCGAGGACCTGCGGGCGCAGTTCGGGGTGCTCGACAAGCTCTGGCTGGTGCTGTGGGCGCTGCGCTTCCCGCGGCGCACGGCGGCGAAGGTCAATCCGCACGCGCCGGCGGCGATCCTGTTCACCTCGGGATCGGAGGGCAGGCCCAAGGGTGTGGCGCTGTCGCACGCGGGCATCCTCACCAACATCCTGCAGATCCGCACCGTCATCGACTTCACGCCCGCGGACAAGGTGCTCAATGCGCTGCCCATGTACCACGCCTACAGCTTCACGGCGGGCGTGATGCTGTGCGTTCTCACGGGCACGAAGCTGTTCCTCTACGTCTCGCCGCTGCGCTACCGGGCGATTCCCGAGATCGCCTACCGGCGCGACGCCACCTACCTGTTCGGCACCAGCACTTTCCTGGGCTTCTATGCCCGCAACGCGCATCCGGCGGACTTCGGGACGCTGCGCTACGTGATCTCCGGCGGCGAGAAGCTCGGCGAGGACGTGGCGCGGCTGTGGGCCGACAAGTTCGGGCTGCGCATCTTCGAGGGCTACGGCTGCACCGAGTGCACCGTCGTCTCGCTGTCCACGCCGCTGTCCTTCAGGCCGGGCTGCGTGGGGCGGGTGCTGCCGGGCATGGAGGTGCGGCTCGAGCCGGTGGAGGGCATCGCCCGGGGCGGCGTGCTGCACGTGCGCGGGCCCTCGGTGATGCTGGGCTACCTCGATGGCGCGGAGCCGGGCCGGATCGAGCCGGTGCGCTCGCTGTACGGCGAGGGCTGGCACCGTACGGGCGACGTGGTGGAGATCGACGCCGAGGGTTTCGTGCGCATCGCCGGGCGGGTCAAGCGCTTCGCCAAGATCGCCGGCGAGATGGTGTCCCTCGACCAGGTGGAGCGCGTGGCCGCGGCAGCGTCCCCTGCCCACCAGCACGCCGCGGTGCTGCGGCTCGAGGCCACCGGCGGCGAGACCACGGTGCTGTTCACCACCGATCTGGAACTGAGCCGCCCCCGCCTGCAGAAAGCCGCCCGCGAGCTCGGCGCCCAGGAACTGGCGGTGGCCCGCAAGGTGGTCCCCCTGGAGGCCATCCCCCTGCTGGGCAATGGCAAGACCGACTACGTGAGGCTGATGGAGCGGGTGGCGAACGACGGGAGCTGGGCGGGGGCCTGACCCGGCGCCCGGGCCTTGAAGAGCGCGCAGGCGCCCCCAGATTGCCCCCGTTCTCAGCCCTTCGTTCTCCTTCACGACGCCTCACCCACGGGACGCCATGACCACCGAAACCCTTTCCTTCCAGGCCGAGGTCAAGCAGCTGCTGGACCTCATGATCCACTCGCTCTACAGC
>CAZXJW010000206.1:0-6368 GCA_964641005.1 uncultured Rhodocyclaceae bacterium | reverse complement strand
TGCTGCGCGCGCAGCTCAGCACGCGCATGCAGCCGAGCGTGGTCTACACGACCTTCCACTTCCCCGAGTCGGGCGCCAACGTGATCACCACCGACAACTCCGACTGGGCCACCAACTGCCCCGAGTACAAGGTGACGGCCGTTCAGGTGGAGCCGGTGACCCAGCCCTCCGAGTGGCAGAAGCGCTTCCAGAGCTTCACGCGCGAACAGCTCGAGCTGCTCGAGAAGCGCGGCGAGACCTCCACCGCCTGAGTCCACCGTCGCGCCGCCCCCGATGAGCCGCCGCGAACTCTCCGGGCTGGGTGCCGCGCACCGGTCCCTGCCGGTCACGCGCTGGCGCCCCACGGGCGTGGAGAACGCGCGCGAGGAGCTCGCCGACGAGGTGCCGGTGGCCTTCGTGGTCAACGGCGAACCCTTCGCCGTGATGCTAGCGACACCGCTGGACATCGAGGACTTCGCGCTTGGCTTCTGCCTCACCGAGGGTGTCATCGCGGCACCCGCCGAGTTCCAGGGCATGGAGGTGGAGCAGGACGCCCGCGGGCTGTCCGTGTACGTGAGCGTGCCCCGCGAGCGCTCGGCGGCGCTGGCCGGTCGCGGCAAGGCGCTGGCCGGGCGCACGGGGTGCGGACTGTGCGGCGAGACCATGATCGAGAATGCCCTGCGGCCGGTGCCGTCCGCATCCTCGAGCGCGCGTTTCCGCGCCGCCGCGGTGCAGGCCGCGCTGCTCGCCCTGCCCGCGGGCCAGCAGTTGAACGCCATCACCGGCGCCGTGCACGCCGCCGCCTTCGCCGACGCCGAGGGTCGCATCCGCCTGCTGCGCGAGGACGTGGGCCGGCACAACGCGCTCGACAAGCTCATCGGCGCGCTGCTGCGCGAGCACGTGGACCCCGCGCAGGGTTTCGTCCTCATGAGCAGCCGCGCGAGCTACGAACTGGTGCACAAGGCCGCCGTGGCCGGCATCCCCATGCTCGCAGCCGTGTCCGCGCCCACGGCCCTCGCCGTGGACACCGCCACCGCGGCCGGCATCACCCTGGCCGGCTTCACGCGCGCCGGCCGCCACACTGTCTACGCCCACCCCGACCGGCTGTCGGACTGAGAAACCGCAATGGAAATCGAACGCCTGGTCCGCATGGCCAACGACATCGCCCGCTTCTGGAAGGCCGAGCCCGACCACGAGGAGAGCGTGGCCGGCGTGGCGGGTCACCTGACGCGCTTCTGGGATCCCCGCATGCGCCGCGAGATCATCGCCCACGCGGCCTCCGGCGGCGAAGGCCTGGAGCCCCTCGCGCTGGAGGCGGTGAGACGCCTGCCGCCGCCGCCGGCCCGGGTGGCCTGAGCGCCGCTTCAGCCGACGACGCGTTCCAGCGCCACGCGCACGGCGTGGCGGTATCCCGGCTGGAAGTCCCCGGGCCGCGGCAGTTCGTCCTCGCGCAGCGATCCGATCACGCGGCCCTCGCGATACACCAGTACCTGGCTGGCGAGCGCCGCAACGTCGTCGGGATCGTGGGTGATCAGCACCATGGGCACGCCGAAGCGCTCGCGCCAGGCGAGCAGCTCGTTGCGCATCCGGTCTCGCAGCAGCGGATCGAGCGCGTTGAAGGGTTCGTCGAGCAGCAGCAGCGCCGGGCGGGTGATGAGCGCGCGCGCCAGCGCCACCCGCTGGCGCTGTCCGCCGGAGAGCTGCGAGGGGTGCATGCCGGCCAGGTGCCCGATCTCGAACAGCGCCAGCATCTGCG
Source organism: uncultured Rhodocyclaceae bacterium (assembly GCA_964641005.1). Classification (GTDB taxonomy): domain Bacteria; phylum Pseudomonadota; class Gammaproteobacteria; order Burkholderiales. The sequence continues at coordinate 4,633 of CAZXJW010000206.1, read as the reverse complement.
CCACCTGCTCCCGGCCGGGCGCGTCCAGGCGCGCGGGAAAGCCCCGCGCGATGGGAAAGCCCACGTTGTGGGTGACATCCAGGTGCGGGAACAGCGCGTAGTCCTGGAACAGGTAGCCCACGCCGCGCGCGCGCGCGGGCAGGTCGACGCCCGAGGCGTGGTCGAAGAGCACGCGGCCGCCCACTCGGATGCTGCCCGCGTCAGGCCGGAGCAGGCCTGCGATGGCCTGCAGCGTGAGGCTCTTGCCCGACCCCGACGGACCGAAGATCACCACGATGCCGTCGGCGGCTGCGAAGTCCACCGCCAGCGAGAACTCCCGTCCGCGGTTCACCAGCCGCTTGCGCACCGACACGGCCAGGGTTGCCGGGGCGCTCACGCGTGCCCCGCCCGAAGCAGCCGCCCGGAGCCCACCAGCACCAGGATGCACACCACCGAGGTGACCACCACCAGGAAATTGGCCATGTCGTCGCGGCCCGCCTGCACCGCCTCGTACACGGCGATGGACAGGGTCTGGGTCTTGCCGGGGATGCTGCCGGCGATCATGAGGGTGGCGCCGAACTCGCCCATGGCCCGGGCGAAGGCCAGCATGGCGCCCGCGAGGATGCCGCGCCAGGCCAGCGGCAGCGTCACGCGCAGGAACACCGCGCCCTCGCGCAGGCCCAGTGTGCGTGCCGCGTTCTCGAACTGCGGCGAGACCTCCTCGAAGGCCGCGCGCGCCGCCTTGTACACCAGGGGGTAGGCCACCACGGCGGCGGCGATCACCGCGCCCTGCCAGGTGAACATCAGCGTGATCCCCAGGCTGTCGTGCAGCCAGCCGCCGATCCAGCCGCGGCGCCCGAGCACCACGATGAGGTAGTAGCCCAGCACCGTGGGCGGCATCACCATGGGCAGGGTCATGGCCGCGTCGAGCACCTCCCGGCCCGGGAAGCGGTGCCGCGCCACGAACCACGCCGCCGCCACGCCGGTCACGAAGCACAGCAGCGTCGCCAGCCCCGCCACCCGCAGCGTGAGCGCCAGCGGCACCAGGACTTCGTCGGAAAGGATCACGGGAGGTCGCGCCCCGGGCGGGGCGTCGTATTGGCCGGAATATGGCGGCGCAGGGTAGCCCCACCGTCCCGGGGCGTCAACCTGCTGCTGCCCGGGCGTTCGGTTCCGGGCCTCGGCTTCCGTCCGGGGGCGGCTATTCGCCCCGGGAGGACGTCCCCGGCGCGTCGGCCTTCGGTGGCCCGGCGTAGGCCGTGCGTTCGCGGGCGGCTTCGCGCAGCAGCCGCGCGCCGGCGAGCACGTGGGCGTGCAGCCCTTCCCCGCCGGTGGCATCCAGGTATGCCAGCAGCGCCGCGCGCATGCGCGGGTCCCAGTAGTTGCGCAGGTGGTTGCGCACGCCCTCCTCGCGCTGCCCCGGCGGGTAGGGCGCGAAGAAGTCGCCGATCTGGTTCGCCATGGCCACCAGGCGCTCCACCTCGATGACGGGGGGGGTCATGCCTGTGCCTTCTCGGGCACCCGGCTGGCCGCCTCGCCGCGCGCCGGCGCCTGCACCCGCGCCACCTCCACCGCCGTGACCTTGTACTCGGGGCAGTTGGTGGCCCAGTCGGACAGGTCGCTGGTGATGGCGTTGGCCTTGCTCTGGGCAAAGTGGAAGGTGGTGTAGATCACGCCGGGGCTCACCCGCTCGCTGATGCGCGCGCGCAGCTGCGTGGAGCCGTACCGGCTGGAGATGGACACCCAGTCGCCCTCGCCGATGCCGCGGGCATCGGCGTCGGAGGCGTGGATCTCCAGCACGTCCTCGCCGTACCAGGCCACGTTGCTGGTGCGGCGCGTCTGGGTGCCCACGTTGTACTGGCTCAGGATGCGCCCGGTGGTGAGCAGCAGCGGATAGCGATCGTCGGTGCGCTCCGAGGTGGGCACGTAGCCGGTGAGCATGAAGTTGGCGCGCCCGCGCGGGAAGGCCGCGGTGTGCAGCACTTCCGTGCCCTCGGGCGCATCGGGATTGCAGGGCCACTGCACCGAACCTAGCCGCTCGATGAGCGCGAAGCTCATACCCTGGTAAGCCGGCGACAGGCGCGCGATCTCGTCGAGCACCTCGGAGGGGTGGTCGTAGTGCAGCGGGTAGCCCATGGCGTTGATCATGCGCACGGTGATCTGCCAGTCCTCCAGGCCCGCCAGGGGCTCGACCACCTTGCGCACCATGCTCACGCGGCGCTCGGCATTGGTGAAGGTGCCGTTCTTCTCGAGCGAGCTCGAGCCGGGCAGGAACACGTGGGCGAACTTCGCCGTCTCGGTGAGGAACAGGTCCTGGACGATCACGCACTCCATGCTGCGCATGGCCGCCATGATGTGGTTCTGGTTGGGATCGCTCTGCACCGGATCCTCGCCCTGGATGTACATGCCCTTGAAGCTGCCGGCCAGGGCTGCGTCGAACATGTTGGGCAGGCGCAGGCCGGGCTCGGGATCGAGGCTCACGCCCCAGTCCTTCTCGAAGCTCGCCCGCACCGTCTCGTCGGTGACGAAGCGGTAGCCGGAGAACATGTGCGGCCAGCTGCCCAGGCAGGAGCCGCCCTGCACGTTGCCCTGGCCACGCAGCGGATTCACGCCCACGCCCTCGCGACCGAGCATCCCGCAGGAGAGTGCCAGGTTGCCCAGGCACATCACGCCCGTGGAGCCCTGGCTGTGCTCGGTGACGCCCAGGCCGTAGTAGATGGTGCTGCGCGGGCCCGCGGCGTAGAGGCGCGCGGCGCGGCGGATGTCCTCGGGATCGAGCCCGGCCTCCGGGCCCACCACCTCGGGGCTGTAGCGCGCGTCGCCCACCAGCGCCATCCACTGCTCGAACTCGTTCCAGTGGCAGCGCGCCCGGACGAAGGCCTCGTCGAAGAGCTTCTCCCGCACCACCACGTGGGCGATGCTGTCCAGCACCAGCACGTTGGTGCCGGGGCGCAGCGCCAGGTGCACGTCGGCACGGCAGTGGGGCGATTCCACCGTCTCCGTGCGGCGCGGGTCGATGACGATCAGGCGCGCACCCTCGCGGATGCGCCGCTTCATCATCGAGCCGAACACCGGATGGCCTTCCGTGGGATTGGCCCCCACCACCAGGATCACGTCGGCCTGCAGGATGGAATCGAAGTGCTGGCTGGCCGCGCCCGCACCCAGGGTCGCCGACAGGCCGAACTGGGTGGGCGAGTGGCAGATGCGCGAGCAGTTGTCGATGTTGTTGTTGCGCAGCGCCACCCGCGCGAACTTCTGCATGAGGAAGATCTCCTCGTTCGTGCAGCGCGAGGAGGACACCGCCCCCACCGAGCCGGCGCCATGCTTCGCCTGGATGCGCCTGATCTCGGCGGCCGCGTGGGCGAAGGCCTCGTCCCAGGACACCTCGCGCCAGGGCTCGTCGATGCTGGCGCGGATCATGGGCGAGCGCACGCGGTCGGGGTGGCGGTAGTAGTCGAAGGCGAAGCGGCCCTTGATGCAGCTGTGCCCGTGGTTGGCCTTGCCTTCCTTCCAGGGGATCATGCGCACCACGCGACCTTCCAGCGTCTCGGCCTTGAAGCCGCAGCCCACGCCGCAGTAGGCGCAGGTGGTGACCACGGAACCGTCAGGCTTGCGGGGAATCGGCACGGCGGTACCCTCCTTCGAACAGGCTCTTCTCCACCAGCGACTGCGTCGGGCAGGCCTGCACGCAGGCCCCGCAACTCACGCACTCGCTGTCCAGGAACGGCTCGCCCTGGCTCGCCACGACCCTGGACTCGAAGCCGCGGCCCTCGATGGCCAGCGCGAAGGTGCCCTGCACCTCCTCGCAGGCGCGCACGCAGCGCGAGCACACGATGCACTTGGCGGGATCGAACAGGAAATACGGATTGGACTCGTCCACCGGCGCGGCGAGGTGGTTCTCGCCGCGCCCGTAGGGGTGGACGGACACGCCCGTGGCCTCGATCACCTCGTGCAGTTCGCTCCAGCCGCCGGGCACGTCTTCCGCGGGAAAGTCGCTCAGGTAGAGCTCCATCACGCCGGTGCGCAGCTCGGCCAGGCGCGGAGACTGCGTGCGCACCACCATGGCCGCCTCGACGGGCGTGGTGCAGGAGGCGGGGAAGCCGCGCCGCCCCTCGATCTCCACCAGGCACACGCGGCAGCTGCCGAAGGCCTCGAGCATGTCGGTGGCGCACAGCTTCGGTACCGCGCGTCCGGCGGCAGCCGCGGCCAGCATCACGCTGCTGCCGGCGGGCACGGTGACGGACACGCCGTCGATGCTGAGGGTCACCGGCTCGCCGTCGCGCGGCGGCGTGCCGTAGTCAACGTCCTCGCGCAGCGCGCGCAGTTCAGACCACACGGGCGGGCTCCTTTCCGGGTTCGAGACCGAAGTCCCCGGGGAAGTGCTGCAGGGCCGAGAGCACGGGCCAGGGCGCCATGCCCCCGAGAGCGCACAGCGAGGCGTTCTCCATCACGTCGCACAGCTTCAGAAGCTGGGCGTGGTTCTCGCGCGGCCGCTCGCCGCGCACGATGCGCTCGATGAGCTCGCGCCCGCGGGTGGAGCCGATGCGGCAGGGCGTGCACTTGCCGCAGGACTCGATGGCGCAGAACTCCATGGCGTAGCGGGCCTGCTCGGCCATGTCCACGGTGTCGTCGAACACCACGATGCCGCCGTGGC
>CAZXJW010000205.1:3320-6371 GCA_964641005.1 uncultured Rhodocyclaceae bacterium | reverse complement strand
GCTATGCGGGGGTGCTCGACTACTGGACCCGGGCGAGCAGCAAGCCCGACCTCAGGCACATCGTCGTGCCCACGCTGGTGATCAACGCCCGCAACGACCCCTTCCTGCCGGGGCGGCACCTGCCGGGACGGGCCGAGGTCTCGTCCGCCGTCACGCTGGACCAGCCGGCCGAGGGCGGGCACGTGGGCTTCGTCTCGGGGCCCTTTCCGGGCCACATCCGCTGGCTGCCCGAGCGGGTGCTGGGATTCTTCGCCGACCGGCTGGCTGCCGGCTGACCGTTCTATTGCAATGCGGCATGGGATAATGCCGCCCTTTCATCCGAGCCCCCTGCCATGCCATCCGTTCCCGCCGAAATCTTCAAGGCCTACGACATCCGCGGCGTCGTGGGCCGCAGCCTCACCCCTGCCACGGTCGAACTCATCGGCAGGGCCTTCGGCACCGAGGCGCTCGCGAAGGGCACCCCCCGCGTGGCCATCGGCCGCGACGGCCGGCTGTCCGGTCCCGAGCTCTCCTCGGCCCTGGCCGCCGGCCTGCGCAGCGCGGGTGCCGACGTGGTGGACGTGGGCCGGGTCACGACGCCGATCCTCTACTTCGCCACCCACCACCTGGGCACGGGCTCAGGGATCATGGTCACGGGCAGCCACAATCCGCCCGACTACAACGGCCTGAAGATGGTGATGGCCGGCGAGGCCATCGCCGGCGAAGCCATCCAGGGGCTGCGCCAGCGCATCGAGGCGGGCGCCTTCGCCTCGGGCAGCGGCGGCCAGTCCTCCGCCGAGGTGGGCGAGGCCTATCTCCAGCGGGTGGTGGGCGACGTGAAGCTCGCGCGCCCCATGGACCTGGTGGTGGACTGCGGCAACGGCGTGGCCGGCGCCTTCGCCCCGGAGCTGTTCCGCCGCATGGGCTGCCGAGTCACCGAACTGTTCTGCGAGGTGGACGGCAGCTTTCCCAACCACCACCCCGACCCCTCGCAACCGGAGAACCTGCACGACCTCATCGAGGCCCTGCGCAGCGGCGGCGAACTGGGCTTCGCCTTCGACGGCGACGGCGACCGGCTCGGCGTGGTGACGAAGTCGGGCCGCATCATCTACCCGGACCGCCAGCTCATGCTGTTCGCAGCCGACGTGCTCTCGCGCAACCCGGGCGAACGCATCATCTTCGACGTGAAGTGCACGCGCAATCTCGCGCCCTGGATCCGCTCCCATGGCGGCGAGCCGCTCATGTGGCGCACCGGACACTCGCTGATCAAGGCCAAGCTCAAGGAGACCGGCGCACCGCTCGCCGGCGAGATGAGCGGCCACGTGTTCTTCAAGGAGCGCTGGTACGGCTTCGACGACGGCCTGTATGCCGGCGCGCGCATGCTCGAGATCCTGTCGCGCCACGCCGACCCGGCCGTGCCGCTGGAATCCCTGCCGGACTCGGTCAACACCCCGGAGCTGCAGATCCCGCTGTCGGAAGGCGAGAACCACGCGGTGATCGCGAAGCTGCAGAAGGAGGCCCGGTTCGAGGGTGCCCGCGAGGTGATCACCATCGACGGCGTGCGGGTGGAGTACGCCGACGGCTTCGGCCTCGCCCGCGCCTCCAACACCACGCCCGTGATCGTGCTGCGCTTCGAGGCCGACGACGCCGCGGCGCTGGCGCGCATCCAGGCGGACTTCCGACGCGCCATCCTGGCGGTCGCGCCGGCGGCGCGGCTGCCCTACTAGAGGCGCGCAGGACTCCACGTGGCATCTCAGGAGCTGTTCCTCGGGCGCCAGCCCATCCTCGACCGAGACCAGAACCTCACGGCCTTCGAGCTGCTGTTTCGCTCCAGCCACGCCAACGGCGCGCACATCGAGGACGACCTGCTGGCTTCCGCCACGGTCATCAACCACGCATTCTCCGAGCTGGGCGTGGAGGCCGTGCTGGGCCGCTACGTCGGCTTCATCAACCTGTCCTCGCCGCTGATCATGAGCGACGTGATCGAGCTGCTGCCCCGCGAGCGCGTGGTGCTCGAGCTGCTCGAGACGGTGCGCATCGACGCGCCCCTGGTGGCGCGGCTCAAGCAGCTCAAGGCCATGGGCTTCCGCCTGGCGCTGGACGACTACCTGGGCAACGAGGCGCAGTACGCCGAGGTGCTGCCGGTGGTGGACGTGGTGAAGGTGGACGTCAAGGACATGTCGCCCGAGCGCATCGTGGAGGTGACGCAGCGGCTGCGCCGCTGGCCGGTGCAGCTGCTGGCCGAGAAGGTGGACACGCGCGAGCAGGTGGACCGCTGCCGCGACCTCGGCTACGACCTCTTCCAGGGCTACTACTTCGCGCGTCCCTCCATCATCAAGGGCAAGCGCCTGTCCCACGCCGAGACCGCCATCATGCGGCTGCTGGGCATGGTGATGAGCGATGCCGACACGCCCGAGCTGGAGCAGGTCTTCAAGCAGAATCCCGACCTGTCGCTCACGCTGCTGCGCCTGGTGAACTCGGTGGCCGTGGGCAGCCGCACCCGCATCACGTCGCTGTCCCAGGCGCTGGTGCTGCTGGGTCGCAGCCAGCTGCAGCGCTGGCTTCAGCTGCTCATGTACGCCATCGCCAGCTCGCCCGACGCGCGCTTCCCGAGCCCGCTGCTGGTGCTGGCCGCCACGCGCGGCAAGCTCATGGAGCAGCTCGCCGCCAAGTCACCCGGCACGCCCGCGACGCTCCGTGACCAGGCCTTCCTCACGGGCATCATGTCGCTGGTGAGCGCGCTGCTGGGCCTGCCCCTGCCCGAGATCCTCAAGACCCTGCCGCTGCCCGACGACGTGCGCATCGCGCTGCTCGACCGCACGGGGCTGCTGGGCGAGCTGCTGATGCTGGTGGAGGCGCTCGAACAGACCGATGCAGACCAGGTGGCCTCGCGAGTGCATGCGCTGGGATTCCTCGACGCCGATGGCGTCAACGACGCCTACGTGGCCGCCATCGAGTGGGCGAACAAGATCGGGGAGACCGCGGGCGGCTGACCGCGCCGCTCGCCGCCGCGGGGGATCCTCAGGGGTTCTCCAGAGTCTCCTTGAGCGCCTCGAGTCCGCGCTTGTAGAC
>CAZXJW010000205.1:620-3310 GCA_964641005.1 uncultured Rhodocyclaceae bacterium | reverse complement strand
AACGACGCCTACGTGGCCGCCATCGAGTGGGCGAACAAGATCGGGGAGACGTCCAGCAGCTGACGATGGCGCGTCGCTCTCATCGAGCCGGCGCGCATCACCGGGAGGATATTCAGGGCAATGGGTCGAAGCCGACGTCCTGCCAAGCTCGTACAACCACGAGTCAATCTCGCTGTTGCACGAGAACGCCTCTTCCGCCGCCTCGACGACATGGCGAGTTCACCGCTCGTCTGGGTCGAAGGTCCTCCGGGCGCTGGAAAGACGACCCTGATTGCGTCCTACCTCGATAGTCGATCCGTCAGCACGCTCTGGTTCCGGCTCGACCGCCTCGACTCCGACCTTTCGACGTTCTTCCACTATCTGCGGGCTGGTAGCGATGCCCTCGGACCGCGCGTCGCCCGACGACTGCCGTCCTTCGAGATCGAGAATCACGCCGACCCGGAAGAGTTCGCTCATCGCTTCTTCCGGGCGCTCTTCGTTCATGCCCCCCCGGATCTGCGGTTCGTGCTCGATGACTATCACGAGATCCCCGCGGAATCGCCGGTGCACAGGGCGGTCTTGATTGCGGCGCAGGAGGTCTCGAAGGGCGGCTGCGTGATCGTGGCAAGCCGCATGCCACCACCCGCGGAGCTCATCCGCCTCAAGCTTGCCGGTTCACTCGTACGTCTGGGTTGGCCGGAGCTCCGTGTGACCGCGACCGAGGTCCAGGCGATCGCGACCGCGCGCGGCAAGCAGGTCGATGTCTCGACTGCCACCCGACTGTGCCAGCGAGCCAATGGCTGGACGGCCGCGATCTGCCTCTGGCTTGACAATGACGCGTCCGTCGAACGCATCGAGGACACCGTAGCGATGGAGGACACGGAGTCTCTGTTCGGATATCTGGCCAGTGAGATCTTCGCGCGGGAGTCCGCGGTCAGCCGTCACGTCATGCTGGCAACGTGCCTACCCGCGTGTTTCGACGCCGACGACGCGTCACGCCTTAGTGGAGTTCCCGACGCGGGGAACTACATCGAGGAGCTCTTCCGCAGGCAGTTGTTCATCGAACGCAACGTGGGTGAACGGACCACATACCGCTTTCACGAACTGTTCCGATCGTTCCTCGAGTCCAGGCTCCGTGCCGAGCGAGGTCCGTCGGGAGTGCAGGACGCCGCACGCGAGGCGGGCCGGGTCCTCCTCTCGTCCCGCCGGCCCGACGAGGCTCTGCCCCTGCTGATCCGCGCCGAGGCCTGGAACGAGGCCGAGGTGGCTTACGCCGACCTGGCCGGTGAACTTGCCTCCCAGGGACGCTGGGCACTGATCGAGCAATGGAACGCGAAGTTCCCGGAAGCGCACGTTGCAGAGAGCGCATGGTTGCTGTACTGGCGCGGACGGGCAGTGGCACTGCGCGATCCCGGAGAAGCTGTGCGGCTGCTGGAGTGCGCAGGTGACTGCTTTCACGCTTCTGGCGATCGCCAGGGGGAGGCTCTCGCCGCCGCTGGCGTGCTTGACTCACTTCATTTCGAGGTGCAGGCATTCGACCGGATGTCGTCGTGGCTCGAGCGTCTGTCGGCACTAGTCCGCGATGGACTTGGTGATCTGCAGGTGCCGCATGCACTGCAGATCCATGCGAGCCTGATGATCACCCGCAGCCACCTTGCTCTGCCTGGTCCGGACCTCGATTCCGCCGTCCGCCGCGTCTCAATGCTGCTCGGTCGATGTCACGACCCGAACCTCGTGCTCTCCGTCGCGAACATGGTGCACTACTATTCGGGGCACTGCCTCGACGAGAGGGCTCACGAGGTGGCGGCAGGGAGTGCCCGCGATCGCGTTCACGATGCCGATGTGTCCGCCGATCGCCTCGCTCTCTACTGGCTCGCCGAAGGACATGCACACTACGTCTTCGGACGCTTCCAGACTGCGCTGGAGTGCATCGACCTCGCGGACCAGGTGATCTCCAGCAATGAGCTCCGTCATCGCCGGGTCGTGTCCGGAGCGTGGCGATGTCAATGCCTGGCGATGGCCGGAGACCTCCAAGGTGCCGAGGCGTTGGCAGCGCAACTTCGGGAGCACCTGCCTGGTCTCTCCGGCCTCACCAAGGCCCTCGTGCTCTGGTCGCTGGGCGTGGTTGAGCATCGTGCCGGCCGCATCGGACGGAGCATCGAACTGGGGCGCGAAGCCGTCGCCCTCAACCAGCAGTCCGGTTCCCCCATCTCTGCCACGCTCTGGCTTCCCCGCCTGCTTGTAAGGATGCAGCAGGCGGGCGGGTCACCGCCAATCGACAAAATCCTGCATGAGTTCGGCGTCACCGGGTTGCGTATCGCCTATAGCCGACAGGTCTCGGGCGTAGCCTTGATCGAGGCCTGGGCTGCGCTGCAGGAGGATCGGCCACAGGACGCCGCGGCCCGGTTACGCGGGGCAGCGACCTGCCTTCGCGACGAGCGGGAGCAGGTACGCCTGCGGTGGTTCGCGCCGATTCTGGAAGCGGTGCTGCCTTTCGCCGTCGAACAGGGTGTGCTGCCAGAGCCCGTCATCAGAGTCGCTTTGGGGCTCGGAATCGCGCCGCCGTCTCCTGGTGTCGAAGGGTGGCCGTGGCCCGTCAGGATCCGCACGCTCGGCCGGATCCAGTTGGAGATCAACGGCCAGCCGCTTTCGTTTTCTCGCAAGCTTCCTCGTCGACCTCTCGCCCTGCTCGTCTGCCTCGTTGCGGCGGG
>CAZXJW010000205.1:0-610 GCA_964641005.1 uncultured Rhodocyclaceae bacterium | reverse complement strand
GTACCGGCCTCTCGCGTCGCCGACGAGCTGTGGCCCGAGGTCGACGGTGACGCCGCGCATGAGTCCTTTGCATCCACATTGCATCGACTCCGCCGCCTGCTGGGTGGCAACGACAGGGTCCTGCAGTCGGACGGAGCGGTCAGCTTGAATCCGAAGCTATGCTTCGTGGATGCGTGGGCCGTGGAGACTGCACTCCAGTTGCCCGACGGGCTTCGGCGTGCCGTTGCACTGTACCGAGGCCCGTTTGCCCGAGGCATCGAGCTGCCCAGCGTGATTGCGTTCCGCGACTCGCTTCGACGCCGCCTCGTGGATTCGCTTGCGCCCCCGCCGGGGTTGCCCGGCCCTCGGGAGGGCGCGACTGCCGCGGACGCCGCCTTCCGAGCCATTGTTGCAGCGGACCCTGAAATCCGGGCCGTCTGCAGGAACACTCCGTCGTGACCAGGCTGATGCGCCCATCAACGGCATCGCGCGGCGCCGAATCCGAATCCGTACCCTATCTGCACCCTTCCGGAGGTCACGATCGTCGGGCGCTCCAAGCGCGGACCAAAGGCGGAGGAACCATGGATCACAAGACATGCATGCTTGTCGCTTCGGTCGGACTGCTCTGGGC
>CAZXJW010000204.1:0-6414 GCA_964641005.1 uncultured Rhodocyclaceae bacterium | reverse complement strand
GTAACCCCCACCAGCGCCCGAACCCGAGGACAGCGCGGACAGGAAGTCGGCATCCGTCAGCGACCCGACACCGGTTCCGGACAGGTTGAACACGAAGTTGCCGGTCCCACCGATGGCGATCCCGAGAGCCGGGTTGCCACCGCCCTCGAAGTTGCCACCCAGAGCGGCGCCGAAGTCGAACTGGCCGAAAGGCGAGGCACCCACGTTGTTGTCGTTCAGGGGGATCAGATCGAAGTTTGTGTCCGTGGTCCCGCTGGGGATGCTGGTGATCAGATCACCCGGGTTGTTCAGGACGAATCCGGTGATGAAACCCCCGGCGGCAGTGGTCGCCAGGTTCGTCAGGCTGATGGTCAGGGTGGCATTGTCCGCATCGACTTTAGTCACGCTGAGCGTGCCGCTGAAGTCACCCAGGGCACCATCGCCGGAAATGGCGATCGCGGATGCGCTCCCGCTCGCCGCCAGCCCAACCAGAGAAAGCAGCGCGAACAGACCGCTGCGCATTGACTTGGTCATCATAGATCTCCTTGTTTCTAAAAACAATTTTTTCGGCAGTCGACAGCAAAGAAGCTCGCGCTTCCACCACGGCCCCCCCGGATGACCCGAGGGGAGTCAAACCTGCGAAGGAACCTTACAACCGGTAAGTTTAATGGTCAACGGATCCTGCACGAATTTCAGTATTTTCCTGTTGCCCGGGAAGCGATAACCGCAGCGGATGTTGCATTGCCGCATACGACCCGAGGCGCTGGCGGGGAAGGTGCGCGATCGCGCTGTCAGGTCTTGCGCGTGATCTGCGATGAGGATTGACGGCCAGCGCATGCCGAGCCTAACGTTTTGAAGGAATCCAGAAGAGGACGAACGTCCCAGGTCGAACGATTCCCGAGCTGCTCAGGTTCGACGTTTTTGCAACGCACCATCGATAATTTGGGAGACCTCATGACTGCCATCAACAAGATCGCCATGGCTGTCGCGGCGGCAACATTCGCTGCGGCTGCCCCGGCACAGGCCATCGACATCAACCTCGGGCTAGACACGACCTACACGGGCGACGACCCCTCCAGCCCGAACAAGCCGTGGGTCAACATCCGCCTGTTCGACCTCTCCGACGTGCCGGGCCTGGTGGGAGGCCCTGCCGACTCGTTCAAGACCACGGTTGAGATGCAGATCACCACCACCCAGACCAGCCAGCCGGACGGCAATTTCCTGGCGGGAATCGGTATCCCGTCGTGCTGCGGCGTTCCCGGTCGCGGCAACCTCACGGGCTCGGAGTTCGTCAGCGACGTGTACTTGAACTTCAACCCGAACCTGGACCTCAGCAAGCTCTCCTTGAAATGGACGGGTGACGGGAGCCTGGACTTCCCGCTTCCGGGTGTCTCCCCCGTGAACATCCAGATCGCCGAGAATGGCTTCAGCGCTCCCGGCGACGGCAACTTCGACATCAAGATCTCCTTCGAGACCTCCAACAGCGACCCTGCGCAGCGCCTCGCTCCGCTCGGCACGTCCTGGTCCAAGCTGCTCTTCACGTACGACGGTGGCAGCACCGACATCTCGCCGAACGACTTCTATTTCTTCAGCCAGCCGAAGAGCCCCGGCAACCAGCTGTCGTACCTCGCCGTGGCGCACGTCCAGGGCATCGACGGCCCCGCGGGCAGCGGCCACATCGCCGCCGTTCCCGAGCCCGAGACCTACGCCATGATGGCGGCGGGCCTCGGACTGCTGGGCTTCCAGGCCTGGCGCCGTCGCAAGGCCTGAGCGCACTCCACCCGCGCACGAAACGCCCGGCCCGCAAGGCCGGGCGTTTTCGTTTCCCTTCCCCTAGCGATCCGTCTCCGCACCGGCGACGGCACTCACCAGTCGCCCGAGCCGCTCCCCCACCCAGGCGAGCAGCCTGTCCAGCCACGACCAGCGTGCCAGCGCCGCCGCATGGACCTCGACGCTGCCCGCGACCATGGCACGCTCCAGGAGCGCCTGCAGCCGGCCGCCGATGGCCGGATCCGCAGTCACCACGTTCGCCTCCCGCGCCATCAGCAGGCTCAGCGGATCGATGTTCGACGACCCCACCGTCACCCAGGCGCGGTCCACCACTGCCACCTTGGCGTGGTGCCAGCTCTCCAGGTACTCGTGGATCTCGATCCCCGCCCGAAGCAGGCCGGCGTAGGAGGCGCGGATGGCGTAGTGCACCCAGAAGTATTCCCGCCGACCCTGCAGCAGCAGGCGCACCTTCACCCCCCGCGCCACCGCATCGAACAGCGCACGCCGGAAGCGCAGGCCGGGCAGGAAGTAGGCGTTGGCGATGAGGATCTCGTGCCTGGCCCTGGCGATGGCCTCCAGGTAGGCCTCCTCGATGGCCCGACGGTTGCGGAAGTTGTCGCGCACCAGGAACGCCACCCGGTGCCCGTCCGGAAAGAAGGGCTGGGGCGGACACGCCTCCATGCGCGGCCCGGGACGACGCCCGGCGCGGGTCCACGCCACCAGCACCCAGAGGCGCCGCACCGCCTCGTGGACCTCCGCCACCACCGGCCCCTGCAGACGCACCGCGAAGTCGAAGCGCGGCGCCCCCTCGCCACGGCCGTCGCGGTCGTCCAGCACGTTGATGCCACCGCAGTAGGCGATGCGCCGGTCGATCACCGCGAGCTTGCGATGCATGCGGCGCATCCGGCTGCGGCGCAGCCGGAAGCGCCCCCGCTCGGGCCGGAACACCTGGATCGCCACGCCAGCGGGCTCGAGGATCGCGCGCAGGGGCGGCACGAGGTTCGAGGCGCCGAAGCCGTCCACCAGCAGCCGCACCGTCACACCCCGCCGCGCCGCCCGCGCCAGGGCCTGCGCCACGCCTCGCCCGGTGGGATCGTCCTCGAAGATGTAGGTCTCGAGATGGACCTCCTCGCGCGCCGCGTCCACGTCGGCGATCAGCGCCGGGAAGTACTCGTCGCCGGTCTGCAGCAGTTCGACGCGGTTGCCTTCGAGGAAGCGCAGCATGGCGCCCCCGCCCTCAGGCTCGGCTCAGCAGCGCCGAGAGCGCGGCGTGGTCGGACAGGCGGGCGAAGCGCCGGCCGCGGTGCACGTGGGCAATCTTGACGCGGAAGCCGCGCACGTAGATGCGGTCCAGGTGCAGCAACGGCAGGCGCGCGGGATAGCTGCGCGCGGGCCGGCCTGCCACGTGCTCGAACACCTCCGAGAGGCCCAGCTCGCGCACCAGGGGGCGCCCGGCGCGGCGCGTCCAGTCGTTGAAATCACCGGCGATCACCAGCGGCGCATCGGCGGGCACCAGCGCCTGGATGCGCGCCAGCAGCCGGCGCACCTGCTCGTGCCGCCAGGTGGCGAACAGCCCGAGGTGCACGTTGATGCAGTGCAGCCGCTGGTGCCAGCCGGGCACCTCGATCTCGCAGTGGAGCAGCCCGCGGCGCTCGTAGCTGGACATGGACACGTCCTCGTTGTCCCAGCCCAGGATGGGGAAGCGCGACAGGATGGCGTTGCCGTGATGGCCTTCGTCGTACACCGCATTGCGGCCGTAGGCGAAGTCGCTCCACAGGCTGTCGGCGAAGTACTCGTACTGCGGCTGGCGCGGCCAGTCGGCGTGACTGCGCGCGTGCCGCTCGTGCAGGCCCTGCACCTCCTGCAGGAACACCAGGTCCGCGCCCACCCCGTGCAGGAAGTCGCGCAGCTCGTGCACCGTGAGCCGGCGCTTGAACTGCGAGAAGCCCTTGTGGATGTTGAAGGTGACGACGTGCAGGGTATCCATGACGGACGCTATTGTGGCGCGCGCTCGAAGGCGCGGTCGAGCAGGCGTGGATCGTCGAAGTGGCGCCGGCCCACGAAGGCCGTGGCTTGCCGGCCCCACTGGCGCATGGCGCCGGGTTCGCGAACGCCCATGGGCCAGAACAGCCAGCGCTCGCCGCGTTCGGTGCCGGGCACGATTCCATCCGCGCGGTAGAGGCTGCGCACCGAGCCGTCGCGCAACCTCAGGATGCGCAGGCTGCGCTCGTCCGCCAGCCGGTAGGGCTCGCCGGACGGCTCTTCGTCGGTCACCATCACCCGCTGCAGGTAGTGCGTGCCCGAGGCCACGCGCAGCACGACGCGCTGCCCGGGCCCCACCCGCGGCAGGGCCTGCGGTACGAAGGCGCTCTCCTCGATGGTGTCGGGCTGCGGCCGCAGCCGCGCACCGGGCGTGGGGAAGAACTGGTGATAGCAGCCGCAGGGGTGGATCGTGTCGTACACCCAGGGCTCGCCGCGCTCGTCGAGCGTGACGCGCCACACCAGTCCGTCGAGACGGCCGCCCAGCAGGTCGAATGTGCCCGTGCGGGGCCGGGACGGGAACCAGAAGGTGTAGACCAGCTGGCGCAGCCACCGCCCCTCCACCCGCATGGCGGCGGCGCGCACGTAGGCGGCCGGGTGCGCCACGTCCACCGCCGGAAGGCCATCGTCGTCCAGTTCCACGCTACCGATGCGGTCGTGGCCGGAAACCACGTCCACTTCCAGCACGGGCGCGTGCCGGCGCACCAGGTCCGGATCGAGGCCCTCCGGTGCGAATCCCTCCCCCGGCAGGAAGCGCTGCAGCGTCCCGTGCACGGGGAGGCGTTCCACCGGTGTATCGAACACCGCCCGGGTCTCGTCCTGGTAGCCGCGCACGCCCGAGGCGAAAGGGACGCGCGTGAGCCAGTACAACCCCACCGCGCGCTTCCAGGTGTCGTAGTCGTCGGAAACGGCAACCGTGCGCGGCTGCTCCCCGCGCGCCAGGTCGGCGGCCTGCAGCCGGTCGGCACAGGATTCCAGCGCGGCAGCGAGACCGCCGGGTGGAACGCCCGCGCGGGCCGCAAGCCCCGCCCTCGCCGAAGCGGGCAACCGGGCCAGCTCGGCCGCGCGACCTTCCGCATCCAGCGACCGCGCGGCGGCGAGGGCGGCGCCGCGATCCACGTCCAGCAGCTCCGCCACGAAGCGGTCGACCCGCAGGTGCGGGTACCCTGCCACCGGCACGGGCCCGCCGTCGCGCACGCCCGCCGCTGCCACCGCACCCTCGAAGGCGTCCAGCAGGCGCGCGCAGCGGCCCGTCTCGGCATCACGGTCGAGCGTGCGCGCGGCGAAGGGCTGCACCTTGTGGGCCGGCGCAGCGCAACCGGCGGCCACCGCCAGCGCGGCGGCAGCCAGCGTCGCCCGTGCGCACGCCGCGAACCCGTCGAGCCTCATGAGGCCCTCACGGCGCCGGCGCGGGCGCCCGCCCGGCGCGCACCACGATCTCGCGCGCCAGGGCGGCGAACTGGCGGGTGACGGCCCGGCGAACCGCCGCGGTCTCGATGAAGGCAGGCACCCAGAAGTCCGGCACGAAGCGTCCCGTATAGCGCAGCCGCACCACGCCGGCCACGGACTCCAGGTCGTAGCGGCCCTGCATCTCGCGGAAGCTGCCCGACACGGCACGGGCCGTGACCCACGAGTACGGCGACTCCTCGACGTCCAGCCGCAGCTCGATGGCGCGGCGCAGGAAGAACAGCCCGGCGCTGCCCTTCTGGTCCACCAGCACGCGATTGCCATTGCGCGCGATGATGCGGCTCTCGCTCATGTCGGGGATGAAGCGCGCCAGGCCGTCGTAGTCCGTGAGCGGACCCCAGGCCTGCTCCGGGGTGACCGCCAGCTCGGTGAACGCCTCCACGATCACTGCCTCGCCATCGCGGCGCGAACTCACGCTCACTTCCTGCGCCACGGCGGGCGCGGCGCTGGCGAGCAGCGCCGGCAGCAGCAACAGGATGGCGGCGAGGTGGCGGGACATGCCGGCTTTCGACAGGCGCCGGGCCGCCGGACTCAGCGGACCGCGAACCGCGGCAGCCGCCGGATGGCTTCCGCGTTGCTGGGCGAGAAGCAGCGCTGCGCCGCCTCCTCCCAGGGCAGCCACTGGAAGGCCAGGTGCTCGCGCGGCGCCAGCACCACCGGCGCGCGGTCCGGCAGCCGCAGCCCGAACACGTGCTCGGTGTTGCGCGTGACGCCCGGCGCGTAGCGCCAGCGCCACTGCGGGTAGATCTCGTAGTCGTTGGAGTAGCCGAAGTCGATCAGCGCGCCGGCGGCCACGTCGATGCCGGTCTCCTCGCGCACCTCCCGGGCGCAGGTGGCCTCGAGGGGCTCGTCCTCCGCGTCGAGGCTGCCGGTCACCGACTGCCAGAAGCCCGGATGGTCCGCCCGCTCGATGAGCAGCACGTCCAGTGCCGGGGTGTGTATCACCACCAGCACCGAGCGCGGGATCTTGAAGCCCACCGGCGCGCGGGCCTAGCGGACCTTGATGTGCAGCTCGCGCAGCTGCTTCTCGTCCACCGGGCTGGGCGCGCTGGTGAGCAGGCACTGGGCACGCTGGGTCTTGGGGAAGGCGATCACGTCGCGGATCGACTCGGCGCCGGTCATCATGGTGACGATGCGATCCAGGCCGAAGGCGATGCC
>CAZXJW010000203.1:0-6425 GCA_964641005.1 uncultured Rhodocyclaceae bacterium | reverse complement strand
GGCGTGGACACCTCCGCCGCGCCGGTTCAGCCAGCGGCGCTCTGGCGCTTCACCGTGCGCCTGCACCGTCCCCATGGCACGGCCAATCCCCATGCCTTCGATGGCGAGCGCCAGGCCTTCGCGCGCGGGGACCGGGCCGCGGGCTACGTCAGGCCGGGGGCGCGCGAACGCCTGGACGCACTCGCCTGGCGCCCGGGCCCGCTGGTGGAGCGTGCCCGGGCGGTCCTCCGGGCCCGAATGCAGCGGGCCGCTGCCGGGCTGTCCCATGGCGGCGCGCTCGTGGCGCTGGCGCTGGGCGACCAGGCGGCGATCCCGGCTTCCCAGTGGCAGGTGTTCACCCGGACCGGCGTGAACCATCTCATGAGCATCTCCGGGCTGCACGTGACCATGCTGGCGGGCCTGGGCGCGGCCGCGGCGGGTTGGGCGTGGCGCCGCCTGCCGGGGCGCCGCGGCCGGATCACCGCCCCGGACGCCGCCATGGCGGCGGGCCTGGCGGTCGCCTTCGGCTACGCACTGCTGGCCGGCTTCGAGGTGCCGGCGCGCCGCACGGTCCTGATGCTCGCGGTGGTGGCTTCGGCACGCTGGCTTCGGCTTGGCGCGGGCCCCGTCGCGGTTCTGGGCGGAGCGCTCGTGGCGGTGGTGGCGGTCGATCCCATGGCGGTGGTGGCGGCGGGGTTCTGGCTCTCGTTCGGCGCCGTGGCGGCCATGATGGCGGCGGTGGAGACCGCCACCGGCCGGTGGGGCTGGCTGGTCGGATGGGGCAGGGTGCAGTGGGTGCTGTTCGTGGCGCTGGCGCCGCCGCTGGCGGTGCTGTTCCAGCAGGTCTCGCTCGTGGCACCCCTGGCCAACGCCGTGGCGGTGCCGGTGGTGAGCCTCGTGGTGGTGCCGCTGTCCCTGCTGCTCGCCGCGGTGCCGGTGGCGCCCCTGGCGTGGCTCGCCCACCTGCCCATGGCGTTGCTGGCCGCGGCCCTCGAAGGGCTCGCGGGGCTGCCTGGCTCTGTCTGGACGCAGCATGCACCCTCCGCGTGGAGCGTGGCACTGGCCCTCGCGGGGACGGCCTGGCTGCTGGCGCCGCGGGGCTTCCCGGCGCGCGCCAGCGCAGTCGCGCTGTTCGCACCCATGCTGCTGCTGGCTCCGCCGCCGCCCGGGCCTGGAGAAGCGGACGTGACGGTGCTCGACGTGGGGCAGGGCCTCGCGGTCGTGATCCGCACCGCCTCCTCCGCGGTGGTGTTCGATGCCGGACCGGCGTGGGGTACCGATGGCGGCAGCGGATCGCGCATCGTGGCGCCGTTCCTGCGAGGCGAGGGCGTGCGGCGGGTGGACGTGCTGTTCCTGAGTCACGACGATCTCGACCACACCGGGGGTGCGGGAGGGTTGCTGGCGGCCATCCCCGTGACCGCGGTGCGTGCCTCACTGCCGCCGGGACGCGCACCTCCCCAGGGCCTCGGACGGGCCTCCCCCTGCGTGGCCGGCACGGGATGGGAGGCGGACGGCGTGCGCTTCGACATTGTCCATCCGCAGGCCGCCTTCGGCCTGCGGCGCGGCCTGCGCGACAACGACCGCAGCTGCGTCCTGCGCGTCGTGACGGCGTTCGGACGCGTGCTGCTGGCCGCCGACGTGGAGAAGGCCGCCGAGGCGGCGATGCTGGCATCGGGCGCGGCACTTGCCGCCGAGGTGCTGGTGGTGCCCCATCACGGCAGCGGCACATCGTCCTCGCCGGCCTTCGTGGCGGCCGTGGAGCCGCGCCTGGCCATCGTGTCGGCGGGCTGGCGCAACCGCTTCGGCCATCCGAGGCCCGAGGTGGTGGCGCGTTACCATGCCGCCGGTGCACGGCTGCTGCGCACCGACGAGTCGGGCGCCATCACCGTGCGATTGCGCCCCGGAGGGCCTGCCGTGAGCCGGTGGCGCGATCTGCACCGCCGCTACTGGCAGGGCCGCTGACGGATTCCCATGAACGACACCGCACTCGCCATTCCCGAGGCCTCCGCGCTGCTCGCGCGCTGGAGCGGCCTGGGTGCGCGCGTGACCGAGGCCGACGCCGCGCGCCTGCCGGCCGCGTTGCAGTCACTGGCCAAGCGCGATCCGCGATCCGTGGCCGGCGCGCTGGATGTCGCGGAACAGCTCGCCGCGCTGCGGCTCGATGGCGACACCCTGCTTGCCGCGCTGCTCGCGGGCACCGCCGGCGCGGCGCCCGCGGGGCGCGAGATCTCCGAGCGCTTCGGCCCGGCGGTGGCGACGCTTGTGGACGGCGTCGGACGCATGGAACGCATCCAGGCACTGCGAGCAGGGCTGGAGGCGGGCCGCGGGGGCGACCGGGCCGCGCAGCTCGAGGCACTGCGAAAGATGCTGCTCGCCATGGTGCAGGACGTGCGCGTGGTGCTGGTGAAGCTCGCCGCCGAGGTGGTGCGCCTGCGCGAACTGGCGCGCGCAGGCAGCGAGACGCAGCGGCGCGAGGCGGCGCGCGAGACCTTCGAGCTCACGGCCCCGCTCGCCAACCGCCTCGGGGTGTGGCAGCTCAAGTGGGAGCTGGAGGACCTGGCGTTCCGGTGCGAGGATCCGGACACCTACCGCGCCATCGCCCGGGACCTGGACGGCAAGCGCGCCGACCGCGAGGCGTTCATTGCCCGCCTCACGGCGCAGCTCCACGATGCGCTGGCGCGCGCCGGCGTGCGCGCCGAGCTTGCCGGTCGGCCGAAGCACATCTACAGCATCTGGAAGAAGATGCAGCGCAAGGACCTGGGCTTCAAGGACCTGTTCGACGTGCGCGCCGTGCGCGTGCTGGTGGAGGACGTGAAGGACTGCTACACGGCCCTGGGCGTGGTGCACGACCTGTTCACGCCCATCCCGCGCGAGTTCGACGACTACATCGCCAAGCCCAAGCCCAACGGCTACCGCTCGCTGCACACCGCCGTGGTGGGGCCGGACGACAAGGTGCTGGAAGTGCAGATCCGCACCCGCGAGATGCACCAGGCCAACGAGCTCGGCGTGGCCGCCCACTGGCGCTACAAGGAGGGCGGCCGGCGCGATCCGCGCCTGGACGACCAGATCGCGTGGCTGCGCCAGATCCTCGACTGGCGCCAGGACATGGACGAAGCGGACCTGGCCGCCGGACTGCGCACCGAGCTGTTCCAGGAGACCGTCTACGTGCTCACGCCCCAGGGGCGGGTGGTGGCACTGCCGCGCGGCTCCACGCCCGTGGACTTCGCCTACCACGTGCACACCGACCTCGGCCACCGCTGCAGGGGCGCCAAGGTGAACGGCGGCATCGTGCCGCTCACCTTCCGCCTCGGGAGCGGGCAGCGGGTGGAGATCATCGCGGCGCGCGAGGGCGGCCCGAGCCGCGACTGGCTCAATCCGCAGCTCGGCTTCCTCGCCAGCCACCGCGCCCGCACCAAGGTGCGTCAGTGGTTCAACGCCGGGAACCACGCGCAGGACGTGGCGCAGGGGCGGGCCCTGCTCGAGCGCGAGGTGCATCGGCTCGGCGTGCCCTCGCCCGCCCTGGAGCCCCTCGCCCATGCGCTCGGGCGCGCCGGAGTGGAGGATCTGCTGGTCGCGCTCGCCCGCAGCGAGATCACGGCGCGGGACCTGCAGGGCGTGCTCAGGCCCCCGGCCGCGACGGCCGGCGCTCCTGCCGTGCCTCAGGCCGGCGGGCCGACCCGGCGCGCGTCCACCGGTGATGGCGTGCTGGTGGTCGGAATGGATCGCCTCCTCACCCAGCTCGCCCGCTGCTGCAAGCCGGCGCCCCCGGATGCCATCGTCGGGTTCGTCACCCGTGGACGCGGCGTGAGCATCCACCGCAAGGGTTGCGCGAATGCCGCGCGCCTGCCCGCCGAGCGCCGGCTGGCGGCCGAGTGGGGGGCGCTGCCGCCCAGTGGCCGCTTCGAGGTGGACCTGGAGGTCACCGGGGCCGCTGACGGGACCCTGCTTCGACAGGTGACGGAGGCACTCGGGCGGGAGCGCGTCCCGGTGCGGGCGGCCCGGGCGGCCGAGCGCGCGGGCGAGGCGCGCGTGGAGCTCTCCGTGGAGCTGGGCGGCGGTGATCACCTGGAGCGGGTGCTTGCCACGCTGTCGGGGTTGTCGGGGGTGAGCCGGGTCAGGCGCCGCTGAAGGCGAGGCACGGGCGGGGAGGGGCTTGCCCCGGCGCTCCGGGATGCCCGTCCGCAGGCATCCCATCACAGGTTTCCCCCACGGAATCAAGGGCTACTGCACCTCTCAAGAAGGGGGCTGACAGGCCGATAAAGGCATGTCCTCCAGCCGGGGCCGGGAACCGCTCGCGTTCCGGCGCGACGGGGGTCGCCCGATTCCATGGAAATCCAGATGCCTTCTCGCGACGATCTTCTCCGCCCGGCGCTCCTGCCTCTTGCCCTTGCCGCCGCGGTGGTGCCCGCGAGTCTTCTGGTTTCGCAGTGGCGGGGCTGGGCAGGCGCGTTGCTGGGGCTGGCCGGCGTGGCCAGCGCGTGGGCCTGGCAATCCTGGCTGCGCCATCGCCAGGTGATCCGCTGGGAGGCTGCGGTTGCGGCCTGCGCCCGGGAGCAGGCTCACCCTCCGGTGGATCCCCAGGTGGAGGCCCTGCGATCCCAGGCCCGCGAGCAGGCCGAGGCCGCCCGCCAGGAGATCCAGCGTGCAACGGGCCTGCTCGCGGATGCCATCTCCGGCCTGGTGAGGAGCTTCCAGGAGATGGCCGCCCAGACCCTCCGGCAGCAGGAACTGGCCGTGGCCGTGACCAGCGGCGACGGCGAAGGCCAGGTGGGCGTGACGGCCGGCTTCAGGGCGTTCGTGAACGACACCTCCAGCACCCTCCAGCACTTCGTGGACGCCGTGGTGGGCGCCTCCAAGTCCGCCATGTCGCTGGTGGAGGAGATGGAGAACCTCAACGCCCACATGGCCGCGGTCAACGGCATCCTCGGCGAGATCGAGGCCATCTCCAGGCAGACCAACCTTCTGGCGCTGAATGCCGCAATCGAGGCGGCCCGCGCCGGCGAGGCGGGTCGCGGCTTCGCCGTGGTGGCCGACGAGGTGCGCAACCTCTCCAACCGCACCGGAAGCTTCAGCACCCAGATCCGGGAACGCATGGTGATCATGGCCGGGGCCATCCGCGGCGTGGAGAGCGTGATCCACGGGATGGCCTCCCAGGACATGGTCATGGCGCTCAACGAGAAGCAGCGCGTTGAGCAGACCATGCAGGGAATCGGCGCCTTCAACGACAGGGTGACCCGGTCCGTCGAGGAGATGTCGCGCATCTCCGCGCAGGTGGGCGGCTCGGTGGACCAGGCGGTCTCGTCGCTGCAGTTCCAGGACATCGTCTCCCAGCTGCTGGCGCACGTTGACCGGCGCGCGGAACTGCTCGGGCAGATCGCCGCGGTGCTCGAATCGCCGTCGGCCGCGCAGGAGGCGCAGGCGCTGCTGGAGCGCGCCCGCACGATCTCGTCCCGCAATCCCGTGGCGCAGCAACGCATGAGCAGCGGCGAGGTGGAGCTGTTCTGAGCGGCGCACGCGCCCGTTCCTCCTCGCAATCGCAACCACCCCCACCGCACTTCCCGGAGCATTCGTCATGTCCAAGACCATCCTCGCCGTGGACGATTCCGCGTCGATCCGCAACATGGTCGCCTTCACCCTGAAGAGCGCCGGCTACGACGTGATCGAGGCCGTTGACGGCCAGGACGGCCTCGACAAGGCCAAGGCGCGCAGGGTGAACCTGGTGCTCACCGACCAGAACATGCCGCGCATGGACGGGCTCACGCTGGTCAAGAGTCTGCGCGCCATGCCCGACTACAAGGCGGCGCCGATCCTGATCCTCACCACCGAGTCCTCGGACGACATGAAGGCCAGGGGCCGCGCCGCCGGCGCCACCGGCTGGCTGGTGAAGCCCTTCGATCCCCCCAGGCTGCTCGAGGTGGTGAAGAAAGTCCTCGGTTGAGACTCGCCCGTCCGGTCCGGCGCCTGTCATGAGCTTCGACCTGAGCCAGTTCCACCGCGTGTTCTTCGACGAGGCGGCCGAGCACCTGGCCGCCATGGAGTCGCTGCTGCTGGTGCTCGACGTTGAGCAGCCCGACCTCGAGGACCTGAACGCCATCTTCCGGGCCGCCCATTCCATCAAGGGCGGGGCAGGCACCTTCGGCTTCTCGGACATGAGCGAGCTCACCCATGTGGCCGAGACGCTGCTCGACCGTCTGCGCCATGGCGAGCTGGCGCCCACCCGTGCAATGGTGGACGCGCTGCTGCGGGCCAAGGACGTGATCGGCGCCCAGCTCGAGGCCCACCAGGACGGCGATACCCTCGATCCCGCGCTCGCCCGGCCGGTGAAGGACGAACTCGGAATGCTCGCCGCGGGGGGAGACGCGCCGGCCCCGTCACGATCCGCCGCACAGGAGCGGCCCGTGGTGCCCGCCGTCACCGGCGCGGGTGGCGCGCTGCGCTTTCACATC
>CAZXJW010000202.1:0-6427 GCA_964641005.1 uncultured Rhodocyclaceae bacterium | reverse complement strand
TTCTTCCACCGCCACGCGGTGCTGCACGACCAGAACCGCGAGCGCTGGGACGCCGGCACCTGGGTGCCGCTCCAGCGCATCGCCGAGAACCAGCCCGACTTCCTGGTGATCGACTCCGTGCTCTCCGAGGAGGCAGTGCTCGGCTTCGAGTATGGCTACGCCACGGCCTCTCCCACCGAACTGGTGGTGTGGGAGGCGCAGTTCGGCGACTTCGCCAACGGTGCCCAGGTCGTGATCGACCAGTTCATCGCCTCCGGGGAGGTGAAGTGGGGCCGCATGTGCGGCCTGGTGATGATGCTGCCCCATGGTTACGAAGGGCAGGGCCCCGAGCACTCCTCGGCGCGCCTCGAGCGCTTCCTCCAGTTGTGCGCCGACTACAACATGCAGGTGGTGGTGCCCTCCACTCCGGCGCAGATGTTCCACGTGCTGCGCCGCCAGATGCTGCGGCCCTATCGTCGCCCGCTGGTGATCATGAGCCCGAAGTCCATGCTGCGGCACAAGGAGTCGGTGTCCTCGCTCGAGGACCTGGCCAACGGCCGTTTCCAGCCGCTGATCCCCGA
The DNA here is from genome assembly GCA_964641005.1 of uncultured Rhodocyclaceae bacterium. Taxonomy (GTDB): domain Bacteria; phylum Pseudomonadota; class Gammaproteobacteria; order Burkholderiales. The sequence goes on along the minus strand of CAZXJW010000202.1, from coordinate 5,867 downwards.
GGCCGAGGCGATCGACCCGAAGAAGGTCAAGCGGGTGGTCTTCTGCAGCGGGAAGGTCTACTACGACCTCCTGGCCGCGCGCCGCGAGAAGAAGATCGACGACGTCGCGCTGGTGCGCATCGAGCAGCTCTATCCCTTCCCCCACGACGAGTTCGAGGCGGAGATCGGGCGCTACTCGAAGGCCGGCGAGATCGTCTGGTGCCAGGAGGAACCCGGCAACCAGGGCGCCTGGCACCGCATCCAGCACTACCTGCTGCGTCACCTCAGGCCGGAGCAGAAGCTGCGCTACGCCCTGCGCGCCTCCAGCGCATCGCCCGCGGGCGGCTATCTCGCCCTGCACAACCAGCGCCAGAAGACCGTGGTGGATGCGGCGCTGACGCACGGCGCATGACCGGGATCCGGCAGCGCCATCCGATGAACGCTCTCACGGAGCCTCTATGCTGATCGAAGTGCGGGTACCCGCCCTGTCCGAATCCGTGGCGGAAGCGACCCTCCTGACCTGGCACAAGAAGCAGGGCGAGTTCGTCAACCGCGACGAGAACCTTATCGACATCGAGACCGACAAGGTCGTGCTCGAACTGCCCGCGCCCGATTCGGGCGTGCTCGCGAGCGTGATCAAGGGCGACGGTGGGACGGTGGTCAGCAACGAGCTGATCGCCACCATCGACACCGATGCCAAGCCTGCCGCCGGCGCCGCGCCAGCCGTGGCTGCCGCCGCGAAGCCCGCCGAGGCGCCGAAGCCGGCACCCGCCGCCGCGGCTTCACCGAAGCCCGCGCCGGCACCGGTTTCCTCCGGCGCGGAGGTGCTCGCGATGCCGGCCGCGCGCCGCGTGGCGGCCGAGAACCAGGTGGATCTCGCCCAGGTGGCCGGATCCGGCCGCGGCGGGCGGGTCACCAAGGAAGACGTGGTGGGCTTCGTGCAGGGCCGCCCCGCGGCCGCCCGCGGGCCCGCGCCCATGCCCTCGCCGGTGAACATCGACGAACTGCTCGGCGACCGCCCCGAGAAGCGCGTGCCGATGTCGCGCCTGCGCCAGCGCGTGGCGGAACGGCTGGTTCAGTCCCAGTCCACCGCCGCCATCCTGACCACGTTCAATGAGGTCAACATGCAGGCCGTCATGGACCTGCGCAACAAGTACAAGGACCGCTTCGAGAAGGATCACGGCGTGAAGCTGGGCTTCATGTCCTTCTTCGTGAAGGCCTCCGTGGCTGCGCTGAAGAAATACCCGATCCTGAACGCCTCGGTGGATGGCACCGACATCGTCTACCACGGCTACTTCGACGTGGGCATCGCCGTGGGCAGCCCGCGCGGACTGGTGGTTCCGATCCTGCGCAACGCCGACCAGATGTCGCTCGCCGACGTGGAGAAGGCCATCGCCGACTTCGGCAAGCGTGCCCAGGACGGCAAGCTCTCCATCGAGGAGCTCACCGGCGGCACCTTCTCCATCTCCAATGGCGGGGTGTTCGGGTCCATGCTGTCCACGCCCATCATCAATCCGCCCCAGAGCGCCATCCTCGGCATCCACGCCACCAAGGATCGTCCGGTGGTGGAGAACGGCCAGATCGTGATCCGACCCATCAACTACCTGGCCATGTCCTACGACCACCGCATCATCGACGGCCGCGAGGCCGTGCTGGGCCTGGTGGCCATCAAGGAAGCGCTCGAGGACCCCGCGCGCCTGCTGCTGGACCTCTAGGGAGCCTGACACCGCCATGCCCAAGACCTTCGACGTGGCCGTGATAGGCGCCGGCCCCGGTGGCTACGTGGCTGCCATCCGCGCCGCCCAGCTCGGCCTGAAGACCGTCTGCATCGATGCCTGGAAGAACCGCGACGGCAAGCCCAGTCTCGGCGGCACCTGCCTCAACGTGGGGTGCATCCCATCCAAGGCGCTGCTCGAGTCCTCCGAGAACTACGAGCGCGCCCTGCACAAGTTCGAGGACCACGGGATCGGCCTGAAGGGTGTCACCATCGACGTGCCGAAGATGCAGGCGCGCAAGGACAAGATCGTCGACACCTTCACGACCGGCATCTCGCTGCTGTTCAAGAAGAACAAGGTGGAGTCCATGCACGGCTTCGGCCGCTTCGCCGGGCCGGCCGCCGAGGGCGGGTGGCAGGTGGAGGTGGCGGGCGACGCCCGGACCGAGACCATCGTGGCGAAGAACGTCATCATCGCCGCCGGTTCGGTGCCGCGTCAGCTGCCGGGCGTGGAGATCGACAACAGGCTGGTGTGCGACAACATCGGCGCGCTGTCCTTCGACGCGGTCCCGAAGCGCCTGGGCATCATCGGTGCAGGCGTGATCGGCGTGGAGATGGGGAGCGTCTGGAAGCGCCTGGGCTCCGAGGTGACCATCCTCGAGGCCATGCCGGCCTTCCTCGCGGCCGCCGACGAGCAGATCGCCAAGGAGGCGTTCCGTGCCTTCACCGGGCCGCTGGGCCTGAAGATCTACACCGGAGCGAAGGTGCTGTCGGTGGCCACCACCACGAAGCTGGTCAAGGTGGAGTACCAGGATCGCGACGGCAACAAGCACCGCGCCGAGTTCGACCGCCTCGTGGTGGCCATCGGCCGCGCGCCCAACACCGCGGGACTGAACGTGGAGTCCGTCGGCCTGAAGCTCGATCCCCGCGGCTACGTGGAAGTGGACTCCCTGTGCCGCACCGGCGTCCCCGGCGTGTACGCCATCGGCGACGTGGTGCGCGGCCCGATGCTGGCCCACAAGTCCTCGGAAGAGGGCGTGGCGGTTGCCGAGACCATTGCCGGCCAGTACGCGCACATCAATCTCGAGACGATTCCCTGGGTTGTCTACACCACGCCCGAGATTGCCTGGGTGGGCAAGACCGAGCAGGAGCTCAAGGCCGCGGGCATCGCCTACAAGGCCGGCCAGTTTCCCTTCATCGCCTCGGGCCGTGCCCGCGCCCTGGGCGAGACGGCGGGCTTCGTGAAGATGCTCGCCGATGCCGAGACCGACCGCATCCTGGGCGTGCACATCATCGGGCCGTTCGCCTCCGAGCTCATCTCCGAGGCGGTGGTGGCCATGGAGTTCTCGGCCACCGCCGAGGACATCGCCCGCATCGTCCATGCGCATCCTTCGCTGTCCGAGGCCATGCACGAGGCGGCGCTCGGCGTGGACAAGCGCACGCTCAACATCTAGGCGCGGCTGCGAAGGGCGCGCCCGGGCATGGCATACAGCGCGGCGGGCGAGACCTTCGCGGAGCGCGAGCCCGGCGACCTGGCGGCCCTCGAGGCGTGGTTCGAGGCGCGCGCCCGCTCGCTCGGCTTCGCGCTCGACGCGGCGCAACGCGAAGCCCTGGCGGAGTTCGCCCGCATCGAAGGCCAGCTCGCCCGTGGCGCCGCGTCGCGGCGCTGGCTGCGCTTCCTGCAGCCCGATCCGCAGCCCGTGTCCGGGCTCTACCTGTGGGGCGGGGTGGGGCGCGGCAAGAGCTTCCTGATGGACGGCTTCTTCGAGCACGCCGCGGTGGCGCCCAAGCGCCGCGCGCACTTCCATCGCTTCATGCAGGAGGTGCACCACGACCTGAAGCGCCTCCAGGGACAGGCCGACCCGCTGGACGCGGTGGCCGCGCGCGTGGCCGGCGAGGCCCGCCTGCTGTGCCTGGACGAGTTCCAGGTCACCGACATCGGCGACGCCATGATCATGCGGCGCCTGCTGGAGGGGCTGATGGCGCGCGGCGTGGTGCTGGTCACCACTTCCAATACCGCGCCGGCCGATCTCTACCTGCACGGGCTGCAACGGGCGCAGTTCCTGCCGGCCATCGAGCTGATCGGCCAGCGCCTCGTGGTGCACCGCATGGACGCCGGCACCGACTACCGGCAACGCGTGCTGGAGAAGGCTGGTGTCTGGCACCAGCCGCTCGACGGGGCCTCGGATGCGGCCATGGAGGACGCCTTCCTGCACCTGGCCGGCGAGCCGGGCAGCGCCGAGGAACTTCGCATCGAGGGGCGCCTTCTGCACGCCCGCCGCACCAGCGGCGGCGTGGCGTGGTTCGACTTCGGCGCCCTGTGCGACGGCCCCCGCGCCCAGGCCGACTACATCGAGCTCGCGCGCCGCTTCCACACCGTGCTGCTGTCGGGCGTGCCGCGCTTCGCCGCCACCGGCGAGTCGGACCGCATGCGCCGCTTCACCTGGCTGGTGGACGAGTTCTACGACCGCCGGGTGAAGCTGGTGGTGGCGGCGCAGTGCGATCCCCTCGGGCTGTATGCCGAGGTGGCACGCACCGCCGAGCACGACCGAACCGCGAGCCGGCTCGTGGAGATGCAGACCCATCGCTACCTCGGCGAGGCCCACCTCGGCTGAGCGCAACCCGAACATCGACGACCTGAACGACGGAGGAGACCCATGAGCACATTCAAGGCGCTGCGCATCTTCAACGAGGACGGCAAGGCCGTCTCCCGCATGGTGGACATGACGGTGGACGAGCTCGACGCGGGCGAGGTGGTGATCCGCACCGAATATTCGAGCATCAACTACAAGGACGCGCTGGCGGCCACCGGCGCGGGAAAGATCATCCGTCGCTTTCCCTGCGTGGGCGGGATCGACGGTGCCGGCACGGTGGAGTCTTCCAGCGACCCTGCCTTCAAGCCCGGCGACAAGGTGATCGCCAACAGCTACGACATCGGCGTGGCCCACGACGGCGGCTACGCGGGACGCATGCGCATTCCCGCGAAGTGGCTGGTGAAGCTGCCCGATGGCATGACCACCCAGGAGGCCATGGCGCTGGGCGTGGCCGGCTTCACCGCCGGGCTGGCCGTGGTGCGCATGGAGACCAACGGCCTGGAGCCGGGCAAGGGGCCGGTGATCGTGAACGGCGCCACCGGTGGCGTGGGCTCGGTGGTGATCGACATCCTCGCCGGGCGCGGCTACCACGTGGTGGCGCTCACGGGCAAGGAATCCGAGGCCGACTACCTCAAGTCCATCGGCGCGGCCGAGGTGATGCCGCGCGCCTCCCTCGACCTTTCGAAGATCCGTCCGCTGGACAAGAGCCTGTGGGCGGGCGCCGTGGACAACCTCGGTGGCGACGTGCTGTCTTGGATGGCGAGCACCATGAAGGAGGGCGGCGCCATCGCCTCGGTGGGCCTGGCGGCGAGCTTCGAGTTCAAGACCACCGTGATGCCCTTCATCCTGCGCGGGGTCACGCTGTGCGGTATCGATTCGGTGAACTGCCCCATGCCGCAGCGCGTGGAGGTGTGGAAGCGCCTCGCCGGTGACCTCAAGCCGCGCCACCTCCAGAGCATGGTGCGCATGCTGCCCTTCGCCGAACTGCCCGGCGCCTTCGATGCCTACCTCAAGGGCGCCGTGAAGGGCCGCACCGTGGTGAAGTTGGGCTGAGCAGCTGCCTCGCCCGCCGCGGCCGCGCGGGCGTGAACGAGCACCGACGGCGCAGGCACGCGACCCGCGCCGCCGCGAAGACGGGGAGATCGTGATGAGCGGAGAGAAGCTGCGCGCCTTCCACAGGCGCTCCATCGACGACCGCGAAGGCTTCTGGGCGGAGCAGGCAGCCCTGGTGGACTGGCACCGGCCCTGGGACACGGTGCTGGACTATTCGCGGCCGCCGTTCGCGCGCTGGTTCGCGGGCGGGCTCACCAACCTGTGCCACAACGCCGTGGATCGCCACCTCGCCGCGCGTGCGGAACAGCCGGCGCTGGTGTTCGTGTCCACGGAGACCGGCGCGCAGAAGACCTACAGCTACCGCGAGCTGCACGCCGAGGTGAATCGCGTGGCGGCCATGATGAAGTCCCTGGGCGTGGGGCGCGGCGATCGCGTGCTGGTGTACATGCCCATGATCCCCGAGGCGGCGTTCGCCATGCTGGCCTGCGCGCGCATCGGCGCCATCCACTCGGTGGTGTTCGGCGGCT
>CAZXJW010000201.1:0-6440 GCA_964641005.1 uncultured Rhodocyclaceae bacterium | reverse complement strand
CCGCGGCCGGCAGCGCTGGCGCGGCGGCGGGTGTCGAGGCCCCGGGTGCCGAGCCGGCGGCCGATCCGGATCACTCGCCCCAGCTCGAGCTCGGCCTCGGGGGAAGCCCCGTCCCGGCGACCGTGAATGCGGCGGCCGCAGCCGCCGAGCCCGAGGGCCAGCCGCGAGGCGCCTGAGCGACGCCATCCCCACCCACGCGCGCAGGCTCCACGGCTGCCGTCCATGAGCGACAACGAATCCTTCCTGTCACACCTGATCGAGCTGCGCGACCGGCTCACCCGCGCGCTCATCGCGGTGCTCCTGGTGTTCGTGTGCCTGTTCCCGTTCGCCTCCGAGCTGTTCGACCTGGCAGCAAGGCCCCTCATGAGCGTGCTGCCCGAGGGGTCGAAGATGATCGCCACCGGCGTGGTGGCGCCGTTCATCATCCCGGTGAAGGTGGCGCTGGTGGTGGCGCTCGCGATCGCGCTGCCCTACGTGCTGTACCAGGCCTGGGCCTTCGTGGCGCCGGGGCTCTACCGCCACGAGAAGCGCTTCGCCATGCCGATGCTCACGGCGAGCGTGGTGCTGTTCTTCGCCGGCGTCGCCTTCTGCTACTTCTTCGTGTTCGGCGTGGTGTTCAAGTTCGTCTACTCGATCGCGCCCAAGAGCATCAACGTGGCGCCCGACATCGACAACTACTTCAGCTTCGTGCTGGGGATGTTCGTGGCCTTCGGCGTCACCTTCGAGGTGCCCATCGCCGTGATCCTGCTGGTGAAGATGGGTTTCGTCACCGTGGCCAAGCTGCGCGAGATGCGTCCCTACGTGATCGTGGGCGCGTTCGTGGTGGCCGCCGTGGTCACCCCGCCGGACGTGCTCTCCCAGATCATGCTGGCGATTCCCCTGTGGATCCTCTACGAGGCCGGGATCATTGCCGCCGCCCTGATGATCCGGCCCAAGCCCGCCGAGGAGTCCTCGGGCACGACCTGAGGCCGAGCCGCGCGGGGCGCGCGCTCACTCGGGCTGCTGTGCGCCGCGCGCCGGGCGCGGCCGCTTGCCCACGGTGACCTTCGATTCCACCGGCTTGCCGGCGCGCAGCAGCCTGAGGGTGGCCAGCTTGCCGGGCTGCAGCGCTGCCACCAGGTTGAGCATGTCGGAGGAGTCGCCCACCGGCTTGCCCTCCACCGCCACGAGGATGTCGCCGGCCTTGATGCCCGCCCGGTCGGCGGGTCCGCCGCGCAGCACTCCCGCGATCAGCGCACCTTCGGCGGCATTGAGCTTGAACGATTCGGCCAGTTCGGGCGTGAGATCCTGCACCTCCACCCCGATCCAGCCGCGCGTCACCGAACCGGTGGCGATGATCTGGTCCATCACCTGGCGCGCGATGCTCACGGGGATCGCGAAACCGATGCCGAGGTTCGCCCCGGTGCGCGAGTAGATGGCGCTGTTGATGCCCACCAGGTTGCCGTCCGCATCCACCAGTGCGCCCCCCGAGTTGCCCGGGTTGATGGCCGCATCGGTCTGGATGAAGTTCTCGAAGGTGTTGATGCCCAGGTGGCTGCGCCCGAGCGCGCTGACGATGCCCATGGTGACCGTCTGGCCCACGCCGAAGGGATTGCCGATGGCGAGAACCACGTCGCCCACGGCCAGCGCGTCCTGGCCGCCGAAGGTGATGGCGGTGAGGTCCTTCGCGTCCACCTTGAGCACCGCCAGGTCCGTGTCCGGGTCGGTGCCGACCACGCGCGCGGCCAACTTGCGCCCGTCGGCGAGCGCCACCTCGATCTCGTCGGCGGTCTCGATCACGTGGTGGTTGGTGATGATGAAGCCCTCCGCGCCCACGATCACGCCGGAACCGAGGCTGGAGGCGCGCTGCGGTTCGGCGTCCTGCCGCTCACCGAAGAAGCGGCGGAACAGCGGGTCGTCCATGAAGGGGTGGCGCGGCTGCTTCACCTCCTTGCTGGTGAAGATGTTCACCACCGCGGGCATGGCCCTGCGGGCCGCTGCGCGATAGGTGTTGAGGGCGTCGCGGCTCTGCTGGCTGCCCGAGGGCGCCGACTCGCGCACCGTGACCACGCCGCCGTTGCGGCCACCGAAGGACAGCAGGTCCGGCCGCAGGGTGGACACCACGAACATGACGCCCAGCGAGACCGTCACGGCCTGGGCGAAGACGAGCCAGAGTTTGCGCATCGCGAGGGGGCGGGGGCGGGCCGGGGGCCCGCGGGACGAAAGGGGGCGATTATTGCGCTGCGCCGCCGTACGGGGAAGCCAGGTCAGTTCCGGTTTGACACCCCTTTTTGCGATCGCCTACAATGCGCGCCTTTCGGTCGCCGTCTGGCGATCGCAACTGCCAGATTCTTCAGGAAAATGAAGACCTTCTCCGCCAAGCCGCACGAAGTCCAGCGCGACTGGTTCGTCATCGACGCCTCCGGGCTCGTGCTCGGCCGTCTCGCGTCCCAGATCGCCCACCGCCTGCGCGGCAAGCACAAGGCCATCTTCACCCCGCACGTGGACACCGGCGACTTCATCGTCGTGGTGAACGCCGACAAGATGCGCGTCACCGGCCGCAAGGCCGAGCAGAAGGAATACCACCGCCACAGCGGTTTCCCGGGCGGCATCACCACCACCACGTACGGCAAGCTGCACGCACGCTTCCCCGGCCGGGTGCTGGAGATTGCCGTGCGCGGCATGCTGCCCAAGGGTCCTCTCGGTTACTCCATGCTGCGCAAGCTCAAGGTCTACGCCGGCCCGACCCATCCCCATTCGGCGCAGCAGCCCCGCGCCCTGACGCTGCAGTAGCGCGTCCCGCCAGGAATCCTCCATGCCAGTCCAGTACAACTACGGAACCGGTCGCCGCAAGAGCGCGGTGGCCCGTGTGTTCATCAAGCCCGGCAAGGGCAATATCGAGGTCAACGGCAAGCCCGTGGACGTGTTCTTCTCCCGCGAGACGAACCGCATGGTGGTGCGCCAGGCGCTCGAACTCACCAGCAACGCGGCTTCCTTCGACATCATGGTCAACGTGCAGGGCGGCGGTGAATCCGGGCAGGCGGGCGCGGTTCGCCACGGCATCGCCCGCGCCCTGGTGGACTACGATGCAGCCCTCAAGGGCGCGCTGCGCAAGGCGGGCCTGATCACCCGCGATGCCCGCGAGGTGGAGCGAAAGAAGGTCGGTCTGCACAAGGCGCGTCGCCGCAAGCAGTTCTCCAAGCGCTGATGCCTCAGGGCATCACGGAGCTTGCGAAAAGGCCGCCTCAGGGCGGCCTTTTCGTTTCCGGCGCCGCTGTCGCGTCCCGGTAACGGGGAAATCTCACGAAGCTACCGATTCCAGGAGCACGGGTCATGGGCAGTCCAGCGAAGGTCGGCATCGTCGGCGGCACCGGCTACACGGGTGTTGAACTGCTGCGCCTGCTGGCGCGCCACCCCGGCGTCGAACTGGCGGCCATCACCTCCCGCGCGGAGGCCGGCACGCGCGTGGCAGCACTGTTCCCGAACCTGCGCGGCCACGTGGACCTCGCCTTCAGCGATCCCGGCCAGGCCGGGCTGGAGAAGTGCGACCTGGTGTTCTTCGCCACGCCCAACGGCGTGGCCATGCAGCAGGCGCGTGCGCTGCACGACGCCGGCGTTCGCATCGTCGACCTGGCGGCGGACTTCCGGCTCCGGGACGCGGCCGAGTGGGAGAAGTGGTACGGCATGCCCCACGCCTGCCCGGAACTGCTCGCCGCGGCGGTCTACGGCCTGGTGGAAGTCAACCGCGAGGCCGTGCGCACCGCGCGCATCGTGGCCAATCCCGGCTGCTATCCCACGGCGGTCCAGCTCGGGTTCATTCCTCTGGTCAGGTCCGGCCAGGCCGACCTGGCGCACCTGATCGCCGATGCCAAGTCGGGGGTGAGCGGCGCAGGGCGCAAGGCGGAGACCCACATCCTGTTCTCCGAGGCCGCCGACAACTTCAAGGCCTACGGCGTGCCGGGCCACCGTCACCTGCCGGAGATCCGCCAGGGCCTCGCGGCCGTCGCCGGCCGGCCCGTGGGCCTCACCTTCGTGCCCCACCTCACGCCCATGATCCGCGGCATCCACGCCACGCTCTACGCGCGGGTGCCCGCCAGCGTCGACGTCCAGGCCCTCTACGAACAGGCCTGGCGGGGCGAGGCCTTCGTGGACGTGCTGCCGCCGGGCAGCCATCCCGACACCCGGTCGGTACGCGGTGCCAACACCTGCCGCATTGCCGTGCACCGTCCCGGTGGCGGTGAGACGGTGGTGGTGCTTTCGGTGATCGACAACCTGGTCAAGGGCGCCGCCGGCCAGGCGGTACAGAACATGAACCTGATGCTGGGACTGCCCGAGACCCAGGGTCTCGAGGCACCGGCGCTGCTGCCGTGAGTGCCTTTCGCAACCTGCGCCGCCGCTTCGGCATCCACGCACCCCGGGTGGCGGTGCGAGCGCACGTGTCGTGGTACTGGCGGGTCCTGGCCCTGTTCCTGATGCTCGCCCTGGTGACGCTGATCGCCTGGGGAACCTTCGACGTGGGTCGCCGGCTGGCGGGCTTCGACATCGGCAGCAGCGCCAGGGAGCGCGAACGCCTCTTCCTCCAGGTGCGCCAGCTGCAGGGCGAGGTGGATGCCCTGCGGCGCACCCTGGCTGCCGCCGAGCGGCAGATCCAGATGGAATCGGCCACCCAGGAGAGCCTCGCACAGCAGGTGAAGGGCTTGAACGACGAGAACGCCACCCTCAAGGAGGACCTGGCCTTCTTCCAGTCGCTGATGGCGCGAGGCGACCCTGGAACGGTAGTCATCAACCGCTTCCGGGTGGAGCCCGACGCCTTGCCCGGGGAGTACCGCTACCAGCTGTTCGTGGCCCAGCCCCGCCAGAAGGGCAAGGACTTCCAGGGGCGGCTGCAGCTGGTGGTGGATACCGAGCAGGGCGGCCAGCCCGTGGTGGTGACGCTTCCGCCCGACGGTTCCACGGACAGCGCTGCGTTCAGGCTCAGTTTCCGCTTCTACCAGCGGGTCGAGGGCGTCTTCACGGTGCCCGCCGGGGCCGTGGTGCGGCGGGTGCACGCCCGGGTCATCGAGCAGGGGGCCACCGCCCCCAAGTCCACCATGACGGTGACGCTTTAGCGCAAGGACGGAGAAGACCATGTTCGGAAACAAGGTATCCAAGCCCCAGGGGCGCATCGACAGCCTGGTGGGCATCGGCACGGTGGTCGAGGGCGACATCACCTTCACGGGGGGGCTGCGCGTGGACGGAAAGGTGCGCGGCAACGTGGTCTCGACGGGCGACCAGCCCTCCACCCTGGTGCTGTCGGAGCAGGCCCGCATCGAGGGCGAGATCCGCGTGAGCCACGCCGTGATCAACGGGACGGTGGTGGGGCCGGTGCACGGATCGGAGTACGTCGAACTGCAGGCCAAGGCCAGTGTCACAGGGGATGTCCACTACCGCACCCTGGAGATCCAGCTCGGTGCGGTGGTGCAGGGCCGCCTCGTCCATGAGCAGGCCGAATCCGCCAAGGTGATGCCGCTCAAGCCCCCGGTCAGCCAGGCTGATTGACCCGGCCGAAGGCCCGTGCCGATAATGAATTCATCAGGTCTTGCCAGGAGTACGCCATGAATGCCGTCGCCGAGATGCCCGCCCCGCTCAACTTCACCGACAACGCTGCCCACAAGGTTCGCCAGCTCATCGAGGAAGAGGGAAACGACTCGCTCAAGCTGCGCGTGTTCGTGAGCGGCGGCGGCTGCTCGGGCTTCCAGTACGGGTTCACCTTCGAGGAGGACGTCCAGGAGGACGACACCGCCATGGAGAAGAACGGCGTGACCCTGCTGATCGACCCCATGAGCTTCCAGTACCTCGCGGGCGCCGAGATCGACTATCAGGAGTCCGTGGAAGGCGCGCAGTTCGTGATCAAGAATCCCAACGCCACGTCCACCTGCGGGTGCGGCTCGTCCTTCTCCGCCTGAGATCGACGACAGGCAGGGTCTGCGGCGGGGGCTTCGGCCCCCGTTGCCGTTTTCAGGCCGGGTAGCAGGCGCCCAGCACGCGAGGTCCCCGGGCACCCGTGACCGCGGGCAGGTTGCCCGGCTGGCGCTGCACCCAGCGGCGGGCGAGCCAGGCGAAGGCGATGGCCTCCACCCAGTCGGGGTCGATCCCGAGTTCCGCCGTGCCCACCACCGCCTTGCCGGGCAGTCGCCCGGCGAGTGCCGCCATGAGCCCCGCATTGCGCGCACCTCCGCCGCATGCGAACACCCGCCTGGCACCTGCGCATCGGTCCTCGATGGCGCTGGCGATGGTCTCGGCGGTGAAGGCCAGCAGCGTGGCCTGCACGTCCACCGGGATGACGCTGCCATCGAGGCGGCGGTCGAGCCAGTCCATGCAGAACAGCTCGCGGCCGGTGCTCTTGGGCGGCGGCAGGGCCAGGTAGGGCTCGGCCAGCAGGCGATCGAGCAGGTGCATGTCGACGCGGCCGGTACGTGCCC
>CAZXJW010000200.1:0-6473 GCA_964641005.1 uncultured Rhodocyclaceae bacterium | reverse complement strand
GCGGTGCACCGCAGCCGAGCGAAGAGAGACCTGACCCCGGGAGGAGTGAACGATGAGAGACCTGACCCCATGAAGAAGCCCATGAAGAAGCCATTGCGCAGCCAGCGCTGGTTCGCCACCCAGGACCTGCGCGGCTTCGGGCATCGCAGCAGGATCCTCCAGCTCGGCTACGAGCGCGCCGACATGGAGGGCAAGCCGGTCATCGCCATCCTGAACACCTGGAGCGACGTGAACCACTGCCACTCGCACCTGCGAGAGCGGGCCGAGGACGTGAAGCGCGGGGTGTGGCAGGCGGGCGGCTTCCCCATCGAGATGCCGGCCATCTCGCTGGCAGAAGTGTTCCAGAAGCCCACCACGATGATGTACCGCAACCTGCTCGCCATGGAGGCCGAGGAACTGCTGCGCTCCTATCCCGTGGACGGCTGCGTGCTCATGGGCGGCTGCGACAAGACCGGCCCGGGGCTGCTCATGGGCGCCATCAGCATGAACCTGCCCACCATCTTCGTGCCCGCCGGCCCGATGCTGCGCGGCAACTGGCAGGGCCGCACCCTGGGCTCGGGCTCGGACGCGTGGAAGTACTGGGACGAGCTGCGCGCCGGCAACATCACCGAGCGTGACTGGCAGCAGATCGAGGAGGGCATCTCGCGCTCGCCCGGCACCTGCATGACCATGGGCACGGCCTCCACCATGACCGGCATCATCGAGGCGCTGGGTTTCTCGCTGCCCTCGGCCTCCACCATCCCCGCCGTGGACTCCAACCATTCGCGCATGGCTGCCGCCAGCGGCAGGCGCGCGGTGGAGATGGTGCGCGAGGACCTCAAGCCGCGCGACATCATCACCCCGCAATCGGTGGACAACGCCATCCGCGTGCTCATGGCCCTGGGCGGATCCACCAACGCGCTGATCCACGTGATCGCCATCGCCGGCCGCGCCGGCATCCCCCTGGCGCTGGACCGCTTCGAGGAGCTCGGCCGGCAGACGCCCTACCTGGTGAACATGCGCCCCGCCGGCCAGTACCTGATGGAGGACTTCCACTACGCCGGCGGGATGGCGGCGCTCATCGAGGGCATGCGCGCTCTGCTGCACATGGATGCGCGCACCTGCACGGGCCGCACGCTGGGCGAGAACGTGGCCGGCAGCCAGATCCACCTGCCGGACGTGATCCGCACGCCCGACAACCCCATCCAGCCGGAAGGCGGCCTGCGCGTGCTGCGCGGCAACCTCGCCCCGGACGGCGCGGTGATCAAGGCCAATGCCGCCGATCCGCGGCTGCTGCAGCACACCGGCCGCGCCATGGTGTTCGACGACTACAACGACATGGCCGCGCGCATCGACAGCCCCGACCTGGACGTGGACGCCGACTCGGTGCTGATCCTGCGCAACGCCGGTCCGCTGGGCGGGCCGGGCATGCCCGAGTGGGGCATGCTGCCCATCCCGAAGAAGCTGCTCAAGCAGGGCGTGCGCGACATCGTGCGCATCTCCGACGCCCGCATGAGCGGCACCAGCTACGGCACCTGCGTGCTGCACGTGGCGCCGGAGAGCTTCGTGGGCGGCCCGCTGGCGCTGGTGCGCACCGGCGACCAGGTGCGCCTGGACGTGCCGGCGCGGCGCCTCGACCTGCTGGTGAGCGACGAGGAGATGGCTGCGCGCCGCGCCGCCTGGAAGGCGCCCGCGCCGCGTTTCGCGCGCGGCTATGGCGCGATCTTCTCGAAGCACATCCGGCAGGCGCCGGACGGCTGCGACTTCGACTTCCTGGAGGGGACGGCGCCCACGCCGGAACCCGAGATCCACTGAGGCGCTCGCCAGCCCGGCGTGTCCGGGATCACGGGGCGCGCGGATCCCGCGCAGCGCCGGCGCTGGCACATCCCGCACTCCCCTCGCCATGCAACGCACCTGGAAGTTCCTGCACGTGGCCGGCGTCGCGACCCTGATGGGATCGCTGGTGGCCGTCATCGCGCTCGGCGCGTTCGCGGCGGGAGGCGCGACCGACCTGGCCACCGTGCGCGCCTCGATCGCATGGATCCTGTGGCGCGCGAGCGTGCCCGCGGTGCTGCTGGTCTGGGTGACGGGGATGCTGTCCATGATGACCCGTCCCGCGTACCTGGAAGCACGCTGGGTGTGGGCCAAGCTGCTGGCGGGCAGCGTCGCCGCCGCCACGGTCCTGGTGATCGCCGCGCCCGCTGCCGACCTGGCCGCGGATCTCGCGCAGCGCGTGGCGGCGGGTCAGCCGGTGGCCGATGCGCTCGGCGCGGCAACCGCACGCGAGGCCCTGTGGACGTGGATCACCGCGCTCGCGGGCCTGTGCGCCATGGCACTGGGGGTGTGGCGGCCGCGGCTGGGCGGCAACTGACCGGGGACCGGCGTACCCGTCGCTACAGTGGCGCCTTGTGGAGGTCGTCCACCCAGTAAACCGTCTCGGGCGGTTCCGCGGGCGTGACGTCGAGGTTGACCACCACCGGGTCCTGACCGCTGCGGCACAGCACGCAGGACAGCGGCTCGTCCTCCGAAGCGTTGATCTCCTGGTGCGGCACGAAGGGCGGCACGTAGATGAAGTCGCCCGGCCCGGCCTCGGCGGTGAACTCGAGCCGATCGCCCCAGCGCATGCGCGCCCGGCCGGACACCACGTAGATCACGCTCTCCACGGGGCCGTGGTGATGGGCGCCGGTCTTCGCCTTCGGATGGATCACCACCGTGCCGGCCCAGAGCTTCTCGGCACCGCAACGCGCGTGGGTGATGGCCGCCGCGCGGTTCATGCCCTGGGTCTGGGGCGTGTTGGTGTCGAGATCCGACCCCTTGACCACGCGCACGCCGTGGAACTTCCAGTCGCTTCCGGGAGGATTGGCCATGCCTGCGCTCCGCTTCGTGGAGGAAGCGAGAGTTTAGCCGCGCACCGGGCAGAGCGGCAGGAAGCGATCCCTATCCGAACACGAACAACGCGAGCATCACCAGCGTCGGCACCCAGGTGTTCACCAGCGCCACGTACAGCAGCCGGCGCCGGGCCGGGTCGCCGAACACGATGTCGCTCACGGCCGTGGCACCGGAGATGACCATCACCACCCCGCCCAGGGCGTAGAAGCCGGCGAAGGCGTGCAGCCCGAAATCGTGGTCGGACTCGGGCACCAGCAGCAGTTCGCGTGCGCCCCACGCCACCAGCGCCAGGTTCAGCACCACGGGGATCACGTACAGCAGCATGCGAAGCGGCAAGCGGTTCCTCCCTCCACGCGGGTTGCGCACCCCTCGGACCCGCGCCCGCGCGCCGGCCCGCGCCTTCAGCCGCGCTCGCGCAGGGCCTGCGCCAGCACCCGGGCCACGTGCACTGCCTCACGGCCGGCGCCGTCGCGCACCTGGTGGCGACAGCTCGTGCCATCGGCCACCACCAGCGCATCGGGTGCGGCGCGCACGGCGGGCAGCAGCGCGGCCTCGCCCATGGCCATCGACACCTCGCGGTGCTCGGCCTCGTAGCCGAACGAACCCGCCATGCCGCAGCAGCTCGACTCCACGCTGCGCTGCCTCAGGCCCGGCACCAGCGCCAGGGCGGCCTCCACCGGCGCCATGGCGCCGAAGGCCTTCTGGTGGCAGTGGCCGTGCAAAAGCACGTCGCGTTCCATCGGCGCCAGCTCCAGTGGCAGGCGGCCGGCGGCGTGTTCCGCCACCACGAAATCCTCGAAGCCGGTGACGGCCGCCGCCAGCGCGGATGCGTGCTCGCCCGGCAGCAGCGCGAGGAACTCGTCGCGGAAGGTGTAGAGGCAGGAGGGTTCCAGCACCACCACGCGCCGGCCCGCCGCCACGTGCGGCGCGAGCGCGGCGAGCGTGCGTCGCGCCTCGGCGCGGGCCTCGTCCACCATGCCGCTGGCGAGCAGTGGCCGGCCACAGCACAGCGGCCGTCCGCCGTCGCCGGGCGTGGCCACGCCCACCCGCCAGCCGCCGGCGCGCAGCACCGCCAGCGCGGCACGCAGGTTGTCCGGCTCGAACCAGCGGTTGAAGGTGTCGCCGAACAGCACCACTTCGCGCGGTGCAGCCGACGGATCGTGCGCGCGCGCCGCCCGTGTGTCGTTCCCCGTGGCGTCGCCCGACGCGTGCAGCGCGTCGCCCTCGGCGTCGCGGAACGCGTCGCGCCGCCAGCGCGGCAGCGCGCGGCGCGCGGAGATGCCCAGCAGGCGCTCACCCAGCGACGCCGCGCCCGGCAGCCACTCGCGCACGTTCGACAGCGGCGCCAGCGCGGCCGCCACCGCCGCGAGGTCGGGCAGGCGCGCGATCAGCCGCTGGCGCAGGCTGCGCGGCACCCGCCGGTGGCGCTGGTGCAGCGCCTCGATCTTCAGGCGCGCCATGTCCACGCCCGTGGGGCACTCGCGCCGGCAGCCCTTGCAGCCCACGCACAGGTCGAGCGCCTCGCGCACCGCCTCGCCGGCCACGTCCTCGCCGTCGAGCTGGCCGGATAGCGCCAGGCGCAGCGTGTTGGCGCGGCCGCGCGTGAGGTGGCGCTCGTCGCGCGTGACGCGGAACGACGGGCACAGCGTGCCGGCGTCGAACTTGCGGCAGTGGCCGTTGTTGTTGCACATCTCCACCGCGCGCAGCAGGCCGCCCCACTCCGACCAGTCGAGCGCGGTGGCAGGTTCCGCGGGCCGGTAGGACGGGCCGGCGCGCATCAGCGTGCGGTCGTCCATGCGCGAGGGCGCCACGATCTTGCCGGGGTTGAAGCGGTTGTCCGGGTCGAGCAGCGCCTTCACCTCGGCCAGCGCGGCGGTCAGGCGCGGCCCGAGGATGGGCTCGATCCACTCCGAGCGCACCAGCCCGTCGCCGTGCTCGCCCGAGAACGCGCCCTTGTACTCGCGCACCAGCGCGCAGGCCTCCTCGGCGATGGCGCGCATCTTCGCGGCGCCGTCGGTCTTCATGTCCAGCACCGGGCGCACGTGCAGCGTGCCCACGGAGGCGTGGGCGTACCACGTGCCGCGCGTGCCGTGGCGCGCGAACACCTCCTCCAGGCGGCGGGTGTACCCGGCCAGGTGTTCCAGCGGCACGGCGCAGTCCTCGACGAAGGACACGGGCTTCCCGTCGCCCTTCATGGACATCATGATGTTCAGGCCCGCCTTGCGCACCTCCCACAGCGCGCGCTGCTGCGCGGCGTCGGTGACCGGCAGCACGGCGTCCGGGGCGCCGTGGTCGGCCAGCAGCTCGGCAAGCCGCGCGAGCCGCGCCTCGAGCGCGGCCTTGTCCTCGCCGGCGAACTCCACCAGCAGGATGGCGTCCGGTCCGCCGGAGAACCAGCGCTCCACCACCGGGCGGAACTCCTCGTGGCCCAGCGCCAGTCCGATCATGGTGCGGTCCACCAGCTCCACCGCGTCGGGGTCGAGCGTGACGATGTGGCGCGTGAGGTCCATGGCGTCGAGGAAACGCGCGAAGCGGCACACGCCCAGCACCTTGTGGCGCGGCAGCGGCGCGAGCTTCAGTTCCAGGCGCCGGAACCACGCCAGCGTGCCCTCGGAGCCCACCAGCAGGTGGGCGAGGTTGTGGGGCCGGTGCGGCTGCACCATGTCCAGGTTGTAGCCCTGCACGCGCCGCAGCACCGTGGGCCAGCGCGCCGCGATCTCGGCCGCCTCGCGGGCGGCGATGGCATGGATGCGCTCCATGAGCGAGCGCGCCGCGCCGCCGGCTGCCGCCATCTCCTCGGGCGGCGCGAAGCGCACCGCACTGCCGTCGGCGAGCCACGCGTGGATGGCCTGCACGTTGTGCACCATGTTGCCGTGGCGGATGGAGCGCGCGCCGCAGGAGTTGTTCCCGGCCATGCCGCCCAGCGTGGCCTGGGCCGAGGTGGACACGTCCACGGGGAACCACAGGCCAAGGGGCTTGAGCCGGGCGTTGAGCTGGTCGAGCACCACGCCGGGCTGCACCTCGGCGAGCCGCGCGTCGGCGTCCACCCGCACCACCTCGCGCAGGAACTTCGAGGTGTCGATCACCAGCGCCGCGCCCACCGTCTGGCCGCACTGCGAGGTGCCGGCGCCGCGCGGCAGCACGGGCACGCCGGCCTCGCGGGCGATCTCGAGTGCCGCGGCCACGTCGTCCTCGCTGCGCGGCACCACCACGCCCAGGGGCTCGATCTGGTAGATGGAGGCGTCGGTGGAGTAGCGCCCGCGGCTGGCCGCGTCGAACAGGACCTCGCCCCGGATCGCGCGGCGCAGCCGCGTCGCCAGCGCGGGATCGCCGGGCTTGCGCTGCACGCGGATCGGGGCGGGGGCGTTCACGCGGGGGATGATACGCGCCGGAAACAGCTTGCCGTCCGATCCACCGGATTGCCCGATGTTAGCGAATTCGCTAACATTGCTCATGGCATTCGAAGTCGAGTACTTCCATCCTCGCGTCCTGGCGGAGATCGAATCCTGGCCGGTGGATGTGCTCGCGGACTACGCCCGGCTCGTGGAACTGCTCATGGCTCACGGCCCGAACCTGCGAATGCCCCACTCCCGCTCTCTCGGAGG
>CAZXJW010000199.1:0-6481 GCA_964641005.1 uncultured Rhodocyclaceae bacterium | reverse complement strand
GGTCGGCACGCCGGCGCTGCGCAGCGCGGCCGCGACGCGGGCGTGCGGCGCCACGTGGGGCAGGTGCGCCACGACGGCGGCCGCATCCGCGGGCAGCAGCGCGTACAGGTTGCGGCCACCCTCGGCGCTGCTCACGGTGACTGCATGGACGGAGCCGCCGAGGATGCGCCCCACCAGCGCCGAGTCCGGCGGCGGTGGCAGGACCCTGCGGTAGACCGGCACGATCCGGACCCGGGCACCGCGCGCGGCAAGGCCCTCGGCGAGCAGCGCGCGGCCGTCCTCCCCGGTGAAGATGGCCACGCCGCGGCCTGCCGCCGCCGCGAGGAGCGGCAGCGCGAGCAGCCCTTCGCTGTCGGCGGAATCCACCGGCACGTGCACCGCGCCGGCACCGAGTTCGCGCAGCACGGCGGCCGTGCCCTCGCCCACCGCGGCCACCTGGGCGGGGGCCGCCGCGGCGGCGGCGAGCATTGGCCAGGCGATGCGCGCCGCGTTGGCGCTGGTGAACACCGCGATGTCGAAGCCGGCCTCGACCACCTCGCGCACGCGGTCCCCGGCCTCGGGCACGAGGGCGATCTCGATGGTGGGAAGGGCCAGCGCCTCGCCGCCGAGCATTTCCACGGCGCGGCACAGCGGCGCGGCCTGGCCCGCGGGGCGGGTCACCAGCACCACGCGGCCGCGCAAGGGCAGGCGCGGGGCGGCGCTCACGCCCCGCCCCCGGCCTCGAGGCTGGCGAGGGTCTCGCGGGCACCCTCGCGCTCGAGTGCGCGGGCGGCGGCCTCGCCGAGCGCCTCGGCGCCCGCCGCGGACCACTGCACGCGCTCCTCGGCACGCGCCACGCGCGTGCCGTCGGGGGTTGCCACCAGCGCGCTCATCCGCGCCTGTCCGTCCTCGATGCGCGCAAAGGCGGCCAGCGGCGTGGTGCAGCTGCCCGAGAGCCGGCGGCTCAGCGCGCGCTCGGCGGTGACGCACCAGGCGGTGGCCGGGTCGGCGATGGGCGCGAGCAGGGCTGCGAGATCGCCGCGGTCGGCGCGGCACTCGATGCCGATGGCGCCCTGCCCCACGGCCGGGATGCTCTGGTCCACCGGCAGGAGCGCGGTGATGCGCGCGCCCAGCCCGAGGCGCTTCAGGCCCGCCGATGCGAGGATCACCGCATCGTACTGGCCCTCGTCGAGCTTCCGCAGCCGGGTCTGGACGTTGCCACGCAGCGGTTCCACGCGCAGCCCCGGGAAGCGGGCGCGGATCTGCGCCTCGCGGCGCAGGCTCGAGGTGCCCACCACGGCGCCAGGCGACAGCGCCTCGAGCGAGGCGTGGCGCACCGAGACGAAGGCATCGCGGGGATCCTCGCGTGCCCCGATGGCGGCGATGGTGAATCCCGGGGGCAGGTTCACCGGCACGTCCTTCATGGAGTGCACGGCGATGTCCGCGCGGCCATGCAGGAGCGCGTCCTCGAGCTCCTTCACGAACAGGCCCTTGCCGCCGATCTTGGCAAGCGAGCTGCCGAGCTTGCGGTCGCCCTCGGTGGTCATTCCCAGCAGCGCCACCTCCAGCCCTGGGTGCAGTGCCTCGAGACGCGCCTTCACGTGCTCGGCCTGCCAGAGGGCGAGCGCGCTCTCGCGCGTGGCGATGACGATTCGGGAGGGAGCGGCGGGCACGGTCGTACCTTGGAGGGCGGGCGCAGGATTCTAGCAGCGGGGCGCCGTGCGGGGCGCGCCTTCAGGACGCGGTGGCGGCCGCAGCGCGCGGCGGCAGACCCGCCCTCACAGCAGCGTCCTGCCGAACTCCCGCACCACGTGGGCCTGGCGGCGCGACACCGGCAGGCGCTCCTCCAGACCCTTCACCACGGCCACCCAGCCGCCCTCCGATGCCTCGCCTGCGCGCTCGAAGCCCGCCAGGTGGCGCTTGGCCACCAGGTAGCTGCGGTGGATGCGGATGAAGGAGGCGGAGAACTCCTGCTCGAGCCGGGTGAGGGACTCCTCGAGCAGGTGCTCGCCGCCGGCCGTGCGGATGGTCACGTACTTGAGTTCGGCGCGCAGGAACAGGATCTCGGGCACCGGCACCAGCACCACGCGGCCGCGTTCGGGCACCGAGAGATGGGTGCGTGGCTCGGGCGCGATGTCGCGCAGCACGTCCAGGCGCAGCGGCGTGAGCGCGCGGGCCCGGGTCAGGGCATCGAATAGCCGCCGCAGCCGGATCGGCTTGAGCAGGTAGTCCACCGCATGCAGCTCGAAGGCCTTGACGGCGTGGGCGTCGAAGGCCGTGGCGAAGATCACCTTGGGCGGGTCCTCGAGCTTCGCCAGGTGGCCCGCCGCCTCGAGGCCGTCCATGCCCGGCATTCGGATGTCGAGCAGCACGATGTCGGCCTCCCGGTCCTGCAGCAGCGCCAGCAGTTCCACGCCGTTGGCGGCCTCGCCCACCAGTTCGAGCGGCAGCGTGGCCGCGCAGTCCTCGAGCAGCTCGCGCATGCGCGAGCGCGCCGGCGCCTCGTCGTCGCACACCACCACGCGCAGCGCCTGGGGGTGGGTCACGCCGCCCGCTCCCGCGCCGACTCCGGCGCACGCACGTAGGGGAAGCGGATGTGCACCTGGTAGGTGTCCCCGCCCACCTGGCTCTCGAGTGCGGCCTCGGCGTCGAAGTGCAGGGCCAGCCGCTCGCGGATGTTGGCCAGCGCCATCTTGTTGCCGCCGTGGTGGCGCCCCTCCCGGTGATAGGGATTGCGCAGCATCACGTGCACCGCGCCGCGCACCTCGTAGATGTTGATGCTGACCACCCCCGGCCCGGGGGCGGGCTCGATGCCGTGGTAGACGGCGTTCTCGAGCAGCGGCTGGAGCACCAGGGGGGGCATCATGGCGTCGTGCGGCATCTTCTCCACGTGCCACTCGATGCGCAGGCGCTCGCCCAGGCGCAGCTGCTCCAGGTCGAGATACTGCCGGCACAGGCGGACCTCGTCGGCGAGCGGGGCGAGCTGGCGGTTGTCGGCCATCAGCACCCGGAACAGGTCGGCCATGTCCTCCAGCGCCGCCTCCGCGCGGCGCGGCTCGCTGCGCACCAGAGAGAGCACGGCGTTGATGCTGTTGAACAGGAAGTGCGGGCGGATGCGCGCCTGCAGGGCCTGCAGCCGCGCCTCCGTGAGCGCCGGCGACAGCGCCCGGCTGCGCAGGTGGAAGTAGCCCAGCACCGTCACCGTAGCGGCAACGGCCAGGAACACGTGCCGGGGCAGGTCGCCGGGATCGGCCTCCAGCCACAGCACGGCGGCACGCTGCACCAGCAGCGCGCACAGCGCCGCGAGCGCCGCCACCGACGCCAGCCCGGCGCCGTAGGGCAGGCGCTGCAGGACCCGGTTGAGCGCCGCGGCGCCCAGCAGCGACAGCACCAGCACCGGCTGCACGTGCATCGCCACCAGGGTGAAGTCGTCCGGCACGGTCCGCCAGCCGGGCGCGCGCGCCACCGAGGCCGCGAAGGACAGGCCCGTGACCAGCAGCAGGCTGCGCACCCAGACTCCGGCGTTGAGGAAGTCCGGCAGGCGGTCCGGGTAGCGGTTCTGACTTATACTCGGCATGCTTCCGAGACAGGCGCGATGGAAGGGATGCAGCAGCGGAAAAGACCGCCAGGAGGCGGCCGCCAGTTTGCATGCAGCTTTCGCGCCACGCACCCGCCACCCGCGCTGCGCGCCAGCCCGTCCGCCACCCCCGATGGATTCCGACACCCCTCCGAAAGGCGCGCAACCGGCCGCCAAGGCCTGGTCCGGCCGCTTCTCCGAGCCCGTTGACGAGCGCGTGAAGCGCTTCACCGCCTCGGTGGGCTTCGACCAGCGGCTTGCCCGCTTCGACATCCAGGGCTCGCTCGCCCACGCCCGCATGCTGGCCGCCTGCGGCATCCTGGCCGCCACCGACCTCGCCGACATCGAGCGCGGCATGGCCGCCATCTCCGCCGAGATCGAGGCCGGCCGCTTCCAGTGGTCGGTCGACCTGGAGGACGTGCACCTCAACATCGAGCGCCGCCTCACCGATCTGGTGGGCGACGCCGGCAAGCGCCTGCACACGGCGCGCTCGCGCAACGACCAGGTGGCCACCGACGTGCGCCTGTGGCTGCGCGAGGCCATCGACCAGTGCCTCGCGCTGCTCGCCGACCTGCGCGCCGCGCTGCTCGACCTGGCCGAGGCCAACGCCGGCACCATCATGCCCGGCTTCACCCACCTGCAGGTGGCCCAGCCCGTGACCTTCGGCCACCACCTGATGGCCTACGTGGAGATGTTCGAGCGCGATGCGGAGCGGCTGTCCGACGCGCGCCGCCGCGTCAACCGGCTGCCGCTGGGCGCCGCGGCCCTGGCCGGCACCGGCTACCCCATCGACCGCGAGCGCGTGGCGCGCGAACTCGGCTTCGAGGGCATCTGCCGCAACTCCCTGGACGCGGTTTCCGATCGTGACTTCGCCATCGAGTTCTGCGCCTGCGCGGCGCTGGTCATGACCCACCTGTCGCGCCTGTCCGAGGAACTGATCCTCTGGATGAGCCCGCGCTTCGGCTTCATCGACCTGGCCGACCGCTTCTGCACCGGCTCGTCCATCATGCCGCAGAAGAAGAATCCCGACGTCCCCGAGCTGGTGCGCGGCAAGACCGGCCGCGTCAACGGCCACCTGGTGGCGCTGCTCACGCTCATGAAGGCGCAGCCGCTCGCCTACAACAAGGACAACCAGGAGGACAAGGAGCCGCTGTTCGACACCGCCGACACGCTGGTGGACAGCCTCGCCGTGTACGCCGCGATGATGCGCGGGGTGACGGTCAAGCCCGAGGCCATGCGGCGCGCGGCGGCGGAGGGCTTCTCCACCGCCACCGACCTCGCCGACTACCTGGTGCGCAAGGGGCTGCCGTTCCGCGAGGCCCACGAGGCCGTGGCCCGGGCGGTGCGCGAGGCGCAGTCGCAGGGTCGCGACCTCGCCGAGCTGCCCGTCGAGATGCTGCGCACCTTCTCGCCGCTGGTGGAGTCGGACGTGTACGCGGTGCTCACCCCCGAGGGCTCGGTGGGAAGCCGGACGGTCCCGGGCGGCACCGCCCCCGCGCAGGTCCGGGCCGCCGTGGCCGAGGCGCGCCGCCGCCTCGCCGGCGCCCCGCGCACCACGCCGTGAGCCCCGCGCTCGCCGAGCTGTTCTCGCTGGCGGGCCGGGTGGCGGTGGTCACCGGGGGCAGTTCGGGCCTAGGCCGCACCATCGCCCTGACACTGGCCGAAGCCGGTGCCGACGTGACCCTGGTGGCGCGCGACCGCGCACGCCTCGCGCAGACAGCTGGCGCCATCGAGGCCCTGGGCCGGCGCGCCGCCTGGATCGAGGCGGACATGGCCGACACCGCTTCGCTCCCGGCGGCCGCGAAGCGCGCCTCGACGGCCCTGGGCGATCCGGACATCGTGGTCCACGCCGCCGGCATCAACCGCCGCCCCCCCCTGGACGCGCTGACGCCCGAGGACTGGGACCTCACCCTCGCCGTCAACCTCACCGCGCCCCACCGGCTGTCCCAGGCCTTCGCGCCGGCCATGGTGGCGCGCCGCTGGGGCCGCTTCATCCACCTGGCCTCGTTGCAGTCGGTGCGGGCGCTGGGCAACAG
This sequence comes from uncultured Rhodocyclaceae bacterium, assembly GCA_964641005.1. Classification (GTDB taxonomy): domain Bacteria; phylum Pseudomonadota; class Gammaproteobacteria; order Burkholderiales. Next base: position 889 of record CAZXJW010000199.1, on the reverse strand, counting down.
CGGCGCCTACGGAGTCTCCAAGGCCGGCATCGCCCAGCTCGCCCGTGTGCAGGCCGAGGCCTGGTCGCGCCACGGCGTCAACAGCAACGCCATCGCGCCGGGCTTCTTCCCCACGCCGCTCACCCGGGCGGTGTTCGACGATCCTGCCCGCGCCGCCGCCCTGGCCGCGCGCACCATGATCGGGCGCAACGGCTCGCTCGAGGACATCCGCGGCGCGGCGCTGTTCCTGGCCTCGCGGGCGAGCGACTACGTCACGGGCCAGCTGCTGTTCGTGGACGGAGGCTTCAGCGCCGGCTGAAGGGCCGGAGGCTTTCTTGTTCGGGGCGGCGCGCCCCTGCTAAAGTCGCGCCCCTTGCGCCCGTGCCTGCCGGGCCGGGAAAACATCCAGCAGGAAGGGGAGAGAGCCATGATCAAGGGCATCAGCCTGCCGCGCCTTGCAGCTGCCGCTACCGCGGCCGCGCTCGCGCTGGGCGCACCCACCGCGTGGGCGCAGCAGAAGACCAGCATCAAGGTCGGCTTCGTCACGTTCCTGTCCGGCCCCGCGGCCGGCCCCTTCGGCGTGCCGGCCAAGCAGGCCGCCGAGGCCATCGTCGAGTCGCTCAATGCCGGCAAGGCGCCCGCGCCCTACCAGATCAAGGGCATCGGCGGCCTGCCCCTCGAGCTGGTCATCATCGACGAGGCCGGCGGTGCCACCAAGCAGGTGAGCGAGTACCGCACCCTGGTGCAGCGCCAGGAGGTGGACTTCGTCATCGGCTACATCGGCAGCGGCGACTGCCTGGCCATCGCGCCGGTGGCCGAGGAACTCAAGAAGCTCACCATCCTGTGCGACTGCGGCACGCCGCGGGTCTGCGATGAAGCGTCGTACAAGTACGTGTTCCTCACCCGCCCG